>SLOZ01000213.1 GCA_007132255.1 Limnochordia bacterium
AACGAGACGCGTACCATTGATCGCTCTACGTACTACCAGTGGCCCGAAACCATCGAACATATTCGTTCTCTCCAGCCCGACGCCGTTATATTCAGTGATGCCGGCCCAGATATTCGCTGGGTCGGCAACGAACGCGGCATTGCCGCACCAACGACCTGGTACACCTTGGATACACAGGGACGCTACCCCGGGTATTCTCCTCCAGGATATGACCCCGAACAGGATTTAGGGCCCGGTCAACCCCAGGGTCTGCAGTGGGTTCCGCCGGAGGCCGATGTCTCCATCCGCCCGGGTTGGTTTTATCACCCAGAAGAGGATGATCAGGTCAAAGACGGTCTCCAGCTGCTGGATCTCTACTATAAGTCTGTTGGCCGCGGTGCCAACCTGCTGCTCAACCTGCCTCCGGATCACCGCGGACTCATTCATGAACGGGATATCCGAGCCCTGCAGGAGTTTCGCCGACTTCGCGAACAACTAGACCGAAACCAAATAACGAGCGAAGCGTCGGTCAGAGTCAGCAGTGGCTCCGATTGTGCCGCAGTCCTAAACGACAATCTCGATCGCTTTTGGCAGGCGGACCTAAACGATCCTAACCCGTGGCTCCAATTAGATTTTGCGAATCCAGTGGTATTTGATCACATCGTACTTCAGGAGGCCATCCAGTGCGGTCAGCGGATCGCAGGCTGGCAGGTTGAACTTGCTGCTGCAGACGACTGGCAGACCATAGCCACAGGTACTACGGTGGGTCACAAGCGCATCATTGCACTCCCAAGCTCGCTCCACGCCCATAGGCTGAGGTTCCGCTTCACTACGGCTGGCCCAGGAATGGCCGTGAACCATCTAAGCCTGTCTTCTACGCGAACCTGATGTCTGGAGCGTTCGTTCTTCCTTGTACAAGGCTAGCAAATGGCGTCCTTTAACGCTCAGTTCTCGGCGCTTCCTTCGCCGCCCGAAATAAATCGCGGAAATCCCCTTGGAAGCAAGCACACTGGTGCATAATGTTGTATAATGGATACAATATTATCCGCTCTGTCGCAGAAAGGAAGTATCCGCTTTGAATGTTCCCACCGATCAAGGTCGCGCTGGTGTCTGGTACATAGTCAGCGCCTACACTCTATGGGGATTCTTGCCCCTATATTGGAAACTGCTCGAATCCGTTCCGGCCATGGAAGTCTTGGCCCATCGGATCCTTTGGTCCTTTGGCTTCACGCTGGCTCTGCTGCTGCTGCGCGATAGCCGTAATCTGCGGGTCGTGCTGCGTCTGCCCCGCCGCAAACTGATCTCTGTCTTTCTCTGCGGGGTTCTCATCAGTTTTAACTGGTACACATATATTTGGGCTGTTAACTCAAACCATGTGATCCAAGCCAGTATGGGGTATTACATCAGCCCGCTCATGGTGGTGCTGTTCAGCGTCGTGTTCCTCAAGGAGACACTAGGACGCTGGAAGATCATCGCAGCCGCGCTGGCCACCGCAGGCGTGTTAGTTGTCACGCTCCAGTACGGCCAAGTTCCATGGGTCGCCTTGGTGCTAGCGGGAAGCTTTTCTCTATACAGTCTGGCCAAAAAAGTTCTTAGGGTGGATTCGCTAACAGGTCTTTTCTTAGAAACGACGGCTGTCACGCCCTTGGCCCTTTTATACATTGTGAACCTAGAGCGAGGAGCGTTGGGCAATTTCTTGGGTGCCTCACTTCCCATCACGGCCTTCTTGATGGGAGCTGGTGTCATCACAGCTATGCCGCTGCTGTTATTTGCCCAAGGGGCCCAGCGAATCCGTCTTTCTTCGGTGGGTTTTTTCCAGTATATCGCACCCAGTATCACGCTGCTGTTGGGAATTTTTGTTTTTGGAGAAACCTTCTCGCCAACCCATCTTCTGAGTTTCGGCCTGATTTGGTCCGCTCTGGTGCTGTTCACGTTATCCAACATTGGGGTGCTCCGGGTTCCAGAACCGGCCAAGATCAACACGGGTTCTTGAGCCGAAGGTGACAGCATTGGTTTTTGGCGCCTCCCGAGGCTGTCAGGATCCAGTATTTGCATTCCGACCCAATCTTCGCTAAGATGACATTAAGATGATTACAAACATAGGAGTGATCTCACATGAGTGAACAAACGATGCGTCTTGGAGTTATAGGTTTTGCCCATATGCACGTCAATGCCCTGATTGATGACTTCGACAAACTTGAGAACGTCGAATGGGTGGCCTGTGCTGATACGCCAGCCAAGACGCCCTCTACATCAAGAGCATTTGGGACTCGCCACGCCAATGTTCAACGGTCCATGGAACATACCGGCATCGCTCAGTATTACCAGGATTACCGAGAAATGCTGGAAAAAGAGTCCTTTGACCTGATCATTGTCTGCAGTGAAAATGCCCAACATGCAGCTGTTGTGGAGGCCGTGGCGGACAAAGGAATTCACATTGTCGTGGAGAAGCCTATGGCCACAACTCTGGCCGATGCTCTGCGTATGGTGAAGGCCGCTGAACGCAACAATGTAAAGCTCATTGTCAACTGGCCTAGCACATGGATGCCTGGCATTCGCAAGGCTCACGAACTTGTAACCGCGGGTGAAGTGGGCCAAGTACTGCGCTTCAAGTATCGCAACGGGGCTTCTCTGGGCCCAATGGCCTATGGCCAAGAGATAACGGACGTAGAAAAGGGGCAAGAATGGTGGCACCAGGCAGCTACCGGCGGCGGCGCCTATATGGATTACTGCTGCTACGGAGCCAATCTTTCGCGCTGGTTTTTGGGAGAAGCGGCTGTGGCAGCCTATGGGCTGCAAGCCAATCTGAACAGTCACTACGGCGATGCCGACGACAATGGTGTGGTTGTTGCCCGTTATCCGAAAGCCGTGGCCATTCTAGAAGGCAGCTGGACAATGGTGCACAGCGGTGTTTCCAATGGGCCCATCATCTATGGTACCGACGGCACCATGGTTGTGGACGGCGCCAAGGTTCTGGTTTACAAAGAACGCCGCAATCCCGAACCCACACAGGTCTACGACGATAACACCCTGCCGGTCGGACGCGAGTCTCTAGCCCGCGAAGTTCAGCACCACTTGACCACCGGTGAACCGCTGCATCCCACGCTGGATCTGCCGGTCAACATCGATGCTATGGCACTGTTGGACGCCGGCTTACGCTCTGCTGCCAGCGGCGAGCTGGAACTCGTGAACGACATTCGCTGGACCATCGGTTAGGTTTACCGAGGACCGCGTTCCAGTCTGACTGGAGCGCGGTCTTTTTGGTATAAGAATTTAGTGAATATTTTCTTTTGTGTTAAAATAGTTGACCACATCGGTCAGTTCATGGTAAGATGGGAGCGATCACTCGGTCGAGCCGCAACTAGAACTCCTGTTCAAGAGAAGGGTGGCGCCCAATGAACCACCGTACATTTGACGATTTGGAATCCGAAAAGCGAGAACGAATCATCGCTGCCGCTATGAATGAGTTCACGCGCCATAGTTTCGAACAGGCCTCCACGAATCGGATCGTCCAGGAGGCTCAGATCGGCAAGGGGACATTATTCTACCACTTCCCTACCAAACAGGCGCTCTTTGATTATTGTGTCGAATGGGGTTTGGACTTCATCGCTTCGCATTACGTTGACGAACTACGTTCTCTGAACGGGGATTTCATCCACCGGTACTATCAGGCTGCAGAGGTCAAGATGCAGCTCTATACGTCGTATCCGCACGTATTCAACTTTCTCGACGCCTTGATGATTCGGGGTGATGACATTCTGTCTGACAACCAGAAGGCCCGTATCACCGCCACTTACACCCACGCACAGACTCTGCTGCAGAACAACCTAGATACCTCTCCATTCCGTCAAGATATACCCGAGGCCTACGTACGCCAGATGATCCATTGGTGTATGGATGGGTTTCAAAATCAACTAATGCAGAGGCTTCAGGCCCGAGATCTCTCCACTCTCGATACAGATCCGCTGTGGGCGGAGTTCTCTTCGTTCTTGGATATCCTGCGCGTGGTGTTTTACGACCGTGAAAACCCGTCTGGTAAGCAGTCCAAATGGAATTTCCACGAGAACCAATAGAAAGAGGGGAACTGCATGACCATGCTGGAGCTATCGAACGTGACCAAAATATATGCACAAGGAAAGGTTCATGTGACAGCGCTGCGAGATGTTGACTTCAGAGTGGACTCAGGAGAGTTCTTGTCCATCGCCGGGCCTTCAGGCTCTGGCAAAACGACGCTGCTCAATCTCATTGGCTGCCTCGATGTGCCGACGAAAGGATCCATTGTCCTCGAAGGCCAGCAATTGGCCGAACGGAGCAAGACCCAGCTGGCAAAGATTCGCCGCGACCACCTCGGCTTTGTGTTTCAGTCATACAATCTCGTGCCCGTCTTGACCGCCATAGAGAATGTTTCCCTGCCGCTAGAGTTGATGCGCAACATGACAAAAAAGGCAGTTCGCGAGCGGGCCGAGCGAACGCTGACGGACGTCGGCTTGGCTGAACACCTTCACCATCGTCCTAACGAACTATCCGGCGGTCAGCAGCAGCGAGTGGCTATTGCCCGTGCTCTCGTTAAGGAACCTTCGTTGATCCTTGCTGATGAACCTACGGCCAATCTGGACTCCGAAACCGGCGAGGCGATCCTCCAACTCATGTGGACCTGAACCAGAGCATTGGAACGACATTTGTCTTCAGTACTCATGATCCGATGGTGATGAAATTTGCCCGACGCTTAGTCAAGCTGCATGACGGTGAGATCATCAGCGATGAAAGGAATGGCGAGCCATGGCTGGAATCCTGACAAAACTGGCCTTTCGCAACCTGTGGCGGCAACGGCGCCGCACAATATTGACGTGTTTAGCCTTGGCGTTCGGGATCTACATGGTGATCATCTTGGACTCGTTCGTGGGAGGGATGACCGAGATGGCTGGGCGGAACATCGTACAGCTGCAGACCGGTGATGTGCAGATACAAGCCCATGCCTACGTCGACGATCCCACAGATCGTTCACTGGACCACGTGTTTGCCTACAGTGACTTTACCGACGACCTCCGCCAGTTGGATCAAGTCTCGGCAATGACGCCGCGTCTATCGTTTGCAGCTGAACTCCATAATGGGATGGATGACTACCATGTTCGAGCCATGGGCGTGGACCCATTGACGGATCCTGACGTTTTCACCACGCAGCAGTATTTGGCGGGTCAATGGCTTGAGCCCGGTCAACAACAGGTGGTGGTCGGTGCTCGCGTGGCCCAGCTGCTTGACTTAACCGTGAGTGATTATGTCATTTTGTTGACGCGGACCGCCAACAATGCCTTTCAAGCTCTGGACTTGGAAGTTGTGGGAATCCTTGATACGCCACATCCGGAAGTCAACCTAGCTGTCTATGTACCGCTGGATATGGCACAGACAAGCTTGGGACTAGATCAGGCGATCACGAGCCTCCACATGACCGTGTCTGGCAGTGCCAAATCGGCGTATGAGGCGATTAGTTCCGTGGTGGAGCAGCAGAACTCCACTGCCTTGGGTGCCTACACATGGGAACAGGCTGCCGAAGACTTCATGGTCATGGCCCAATCCAGCCGCGCTATCCACTCTATGCTTCTCAGCATGCTGATCCTCATCGCCATAGTCGGTGTCGTCAACGCCATTCTGCTCGGTGCCATGGAACGCACGCGTGAGATCGGAGTTCTGAAAGCTATGGGAATGAGCGAGCGCGAGGTGACACAAGAATTTGTCACCGAAGCCTTCGGTATCGGTTTTGTGGGTTCAGCCGCTGGGGTTTTGCTGGCACTGCTAACCAACTGGTTTTTGGTGGAGTATGGCATCAACCCGTACGGCGATATGGATTTGGGGGCAGGGATACCGCTGCGCGGCCATCTCTACGGGGTCTGGAACTGGACCATCATTGCCGGAGCCTTCATGGTCGGCATCTTGGCCAGTGTTCTGGCTGGAATCGTACCTGCCATACGGGCGGCGGGCAAGAGCCCCATTTGGGCACTTAGGCAGTGAAGGGGGCGAACACGTGATATTGTTGAGAATAGCCCTGCGCAACCTTGGCCGGGCCAAAACCCGCACAGTTCTAAGCATCATTTCCATTGCTGTTGGGGTGTTCGTTGTTTTGGTATCCAAAGGTTTCATTGATGGCATCATGGATCAGATGTACGATGGTACGATTCGCTTCGCATCGGGGCACATCCGAATTGTCCACGATCAATACCCGGCCAAGGAACAGCTGCTCTCTCTCCACTATACGGTGGACGATGATCTGCTGCTGGATCTCGATGAAGTCCCTGGTTTGGTGGCGGTCAGTCCGCGACTGCGCTTCGGCGGGCTGGTTAGTCGTGAGGCGACCACACAATCGGTTCGGATCACAGCCATTGATGGACAGCGGGAAGAAGCGATGTCCGGAATGTCGCGCTTTCTCGTGGGACGTTGGATGCTGCCTGGAACCCGGGAAGTCGTGGCGGGCGGCGCCTTCCTGGACAAGGCCGGCCTAGTCGTCGGTGATCGCATTACAGTGGTCTTTAACACTGCCTTTGGAGCTATGCGGGGCATCACGTTCGAGATCGTTGGCTCGCTAGAGTCCGGCTTCGTGATGCTAGACCACGATAGCCTGTTCATGGACTTAAACCTCGCCCAGGAGCTTTTGGAGATCCCAGGCGAGGTCACCGAGATCACACTCTTAGCCGGACAAATAGACGCTGTGGAAGGATTGTTGTCCACCGTGGAAGCGTTGGTCCCAACGGGTACGAGTGCGATTCCTTGGTATGCGCACAGTGAAATGGTGGAGTATCTCGTAGTGTGGGATTCTGTTTATATCTTTATGTACCTGATTATCGTCGGTTTGTCCACGTTCGTAGTCATCAATACAATGATCATGGTGATCAATGAGCGCACGCGCGAGATTGGCATGCTTAGCGCGTTGGGACTGAGCCCGGGTCAAGTCCTCCGCATGTTCCTCTGGGAAGGCGGTATCATTGGAATTACGGGTGCTGTGATCGGTGCCATCCCCGGTAGTCTGCTGCTGCTTATTGGTGAAAGGACGGGTCTTGAGCTCTATGATCCTGCAAGTTTAGATGCGCAGTACTTCATGACACCCAAACTCTACCCCACCTTCTCCACCTCTATCTTGACCTATGTCATGATCTTGGCGGTCTTAGTTACGCTATTCGCGGTTTGGCTTCCGTCACGAACTGCAGCAAAACTCGAGCCGTCGGTGGCCCTGCGCCGCAACGGTTAGCCCTCAGAAAAGGAGTGAGCCAAAAATGAAGCGACTTGTTCTACTTATGCTGCTACTGGTCTGCAACTCAGGATCGGCGATAGCCGAAACCGCTGAACAGATCATGAAGATGGTGGAAGCCAACGTCTACTATGGTGAAGCCTACATGGAAAGCGACATGACCATCCGGTCCGGCCGCCGTGAAATGACCAAGACCATGAGCATCTGGGTTCAGGGGCAGAACGCGCTGGCAGAGTTCACCAACCCAGCGGATCGCGGCACGAAATACCTAAAGTTGGAGGACGAGATGTGGATCTTCTTTCCTGACGCCGAAGATCTCGTATTGATCTCCGGCCACATGCTTCGGCAAGGTTTCATGGGCAGTGACATGTCGTACGAAGACATGATGACCACCGAGAAACTCAGCGAACTCTATGACTTGGAGCTTGAGAGCCAAGAAGATCTAGATGGGCGACCAACATGGGTGATCGGAGCCACGGCCAAGGAAGGTGTAGATGTGTCGTACGCCATTCGAAAAATGTGGATCGACCAGGAATACCACATCTCCGTGCGTGAAGAGTTGTACGCTGTCAGCGGTCGGCTGCTGAAAGTCAGTCGTGTAGAGGAAATCGACCAGATTGCCGGCCGCAATTATCCGGTAACTGTGGTCACAGAAGACGCGCTGCGGCGGGACTCGTCCACCACACTGCGGATACTGCACATTGACTTCGACATTGACGTAGCCGATGGTCTATTCTCCCTCGAGAGCCTCCAACGGTGATTCAGCCCACCGTTTTTTTACTGGCTTAACGCCCGAGAACCGTTCTCGCCACTAGGTTAGGCTGGCCAACACCTAGCATCCATAGAAGCGACAGCTTGGGATAACAGAATCTGAACAGGTGCCCGTTCTCTGAACGGGCACCTGTTTTGGTAGTCGAGCACAAATCCCACCTTCGGCACCTGTTCTTTTGCTGTCGGATTGATCTATGTTGTTCGACTGAACCAAAACACTGCCTTTCAATCGGTCCCCATTGCCTGTCTAAACAAAGTCCTTGTGTCGCGCAGTGCCCGCAGCGAAGGTCGGTGGGCTAAGTTCGGATAGAGGTGAAACACGGCATTGGCACCCACACTGCGATAGATTTCGGCGGCAATGGGCCAGCGGTCAACGGGCCGCTGCCCGAACAGTGACAGCACAAGTTCGGCGTCTTCGGGAGCGTAGCCATCACGAGAGGGCACAGAGTCATTGGTGTCGTTCTCGCCGAGCCAGAACAGCTGCGGAACGCGATTGTAGCTAGCCGTCTGTAATTCGCGCCGCAACAGGTAAGGCAAATCTGCCACGCCCACTGGATAACGCAAAGCGTGCCCCTGCCACGACTCGACTGGCGCAATGGGCCAACCACCCGGAGACCCGATCGATACAGCCAAGACCCGGTCAGGGTGAATTAGTGTGAATCGATTGGCAAACATGCCGCTGGCCGAGAATCCGAACAGCAGCACTTGCGGACGGACAACCCACCCAGAGTTCGTCAGCCGCTCAAGCGCATCATCGATCATGCTAACCAGCTGCAGATCTGGTCTGTGAAGCTCTGGATTAGTCGTGGTGAACACATCGAGATCCAGAGCGTGTGTATAGACTTCCCAGTCTTGCGAGGTTCGGGGAATCGCAGGCACCAAAATCAATACATCCAAATCGCCAAATGCAAGGTGCCCAAGGAAAGCTTGAACCAGAGCAAACCGACGATGGACTTCAGGATCATCGTGAACACCACCGGAATTGTTGGGTATCACAAGTACATGGATCGCCTCGCCTCTATTGGCCTTCCGGGCAGCGGACCAAGATAGATACTGATAGTACGGCGAATGAAATCCGCTGGCAGCATCTGCGGGAATGAAATCTAGACGATAGAAGAAGTTGAGACCGAGCAAAACACTAAATCCCAGAAGCACAACCAATACAACAAGCAAAATGCGGACTGTGCCATTGAACCTTGCGCGCATGAAGTCTCTCCCTTCTAAAGGCCGTATGTGCCCTCCCCACGAATCTGTTCCATAGGCCCATGGTCTTGCGGATACGGTCAAACTCCAAAGGCCTCGCTGGAGGCGGTCTTGACCCAACAGAACCAGATCACCACTGCGGATTGAACTGTTATCATCATACTCGAAAACCGCACAGAACTCAATTAACCATCTGCAGCTTGGTGAACAGACTAATTCCTTAACACCATTGACAACCGCCTTAACAACCTGTACACTATAATCGACACGCGTGTCGATAAAAGGATGTGCTGCTGATGCCAAAAATTGTCGATGTCTTTCAGAAGAAGACCGAGATCATGCACCAAGCAGCACTTGTCTTTGCGGAAAAGGGCTATTACGATGCAACGCTGCTGGATGTAGCCCACCGCTGCGGCATGGGCCGGACCACACTTTACCAATACTTCGCCAACAAGGAAGAACTTTTTACGTTTGTTTTGGACCATGTCCTGCAGGGTTTGCTGGCAGATATGCAGTTCTCCAGTGATGCCGACGTCGATGCCTACAAGAAATTACAGCTGGTATTCTGGCGCCTAGGACAGCGGTTTCATGAAGATAAGCACTTGCTCATGGTGGTGACGGAAGCGAAGCCGTTGGTTCGGCACGGTAATGAGGATATTTGGCAGCGGATTCTCGCGTTCCGCCGCAGTGCTACAGAAATCTTAACCAGACTATTGACAGAAGGCATGGATACCGGCCAGTTTGTTGCGGTGGATTCCCAGAGCATGGCCGCTACCCTCTATCTGCTCTTAGAATCTCTGGTCGTTCATTTAGCTGTAACGGAAGAGTCGGCATTGGCTAGTCACTTAGCCAATCTAGACTTTTTCCTGAACAGCCTCAGACGCTAGCGATTGACAATTTACACTGGAGGTGATGTACGGCAGCAAGTCGCTGGGTATTGGCATCCGAAACGTACTTAGGAACACCAAAAAAAGGAGGTTTTTCTATGGCAGAGTTTACGTACAATATTAGTGCCAGTATTGAACCACCGCGGGGTAAGGTTGGCGAGACCGTTAAGATAGCGGCCACCGTCACCGACGTGGAAGGTGGGGATATCCGCAACGTTGTTATGTCCGTGCCGCAGTACGGCGTGATGGAGTATCTAAGGGCGGCCGGGGATGGCGACACCTACAGTGCTAATTTTACGATTCCCTGGGAAGCACCCTCAGCCAATTATGATCTGCGAGTCTACGCCACGAGCACAGACAACGAGCGCGGCCCGCAAGAGCGCCTGACGTTTACGGTGTCATGAAAAGATGAAGACAGCAAAAGCCCTCCTTGCCGCTCAAAACGGAAGAAGGGCTTTTTTACGCCTATGCACCTGGAGTACGTAGAACAACCAGTCCACTCTGTTGTACTGTTGTTTAACTCAACTGCCCGAATAATCTCTGTTTCAGGTCAAGATAATACAGATAGTCTTCTTCTTTGACATTGGGCGGGCAGCGGTGATCGACGAACGGAATAAACCCACCCCGCTCCACATACGGAACCAACGAGGTAACATAAGCTTGAATGGCGTCCACGTCCTTTGAAAGCGCCATCTTATCGACTCCACCCATGATCCGCAGTTCCCGTCCGTATTGATCCAGCAGTTCGCCAGGATGACCAGAACCGTTGACCTCCAATGGGAACATGCAGTTAATGCCACCCTCTAAAAAAAGAGGCAGAATGGGGCGGATATCGCCATCACAGTCGGTCCACCAAAGATCAATCTCCGCTGCGTGAATCTTGGCTGCAATCCGCTTATATCTCGGTACCACGACGTCTTTAAAAAAGGTCGGACTGACAATAGGACCACTCTTAAAGCAGATGTCTTCCCAGCCGGACGCAAAATCAAAGGTGAAGTGCGGCAGTACTTGATCGAGGAAGTGCTCCACCAGCTGGCAGCATGTCTCCACCATATCTTCAACCATCTCCGGATAGTCATAACAGGCGTAAGCAAGACCTTCGAAGGTGAGCATATCACGGATCTTGCCGATCATCGAACCACAATGAACACCCAATGGATAAGGGCGGTCCGAATCTGGACCATGGAATGCCTGGAGTTTTGCGACGTCCACCTGACGCTGCGGTGCATCCAATGCGAAACGTTGCGCTTTCACCTCTTCCCAGTCTTGGGGCGTCACGACAGAGGCCTTGATGAAGTGGGGTATGGTGTCGTGCTGGTCCTTCGGCACCTCAGCCAGCAAGCCATCGGCGTTCATCATAATCAAGTTCGTGTCCGTTTGATCCACCACTTCTTCTGTGAATGGTGGCACCATCCAAATGGATCCGCCAATGGTCTCGATCCGATCAAACTGGAAAAACACATCCGCTTCGGCATTGTTAGTGATATTGTTTTCCCGGAACATAGACCACTGCCGGAAATTCTCATCCCAATACCCGAACTCCATGTTAAAACAGCGATCGACACTCTTGTAATGCATCTGATGATTGAATCGCTCCCTGTCAGTCAGCACCGAATCCCACTTGCGACGATAGTGCTTCTGCATAACGGTCACCCTCTTCTACTGGTATAAATGTCTCCATCCCTAACTCACTTCCGGGCAGAACCAAAAAATCCTTTGCCGGGCAGGACAAAAGTGCCAATAGGTGGAATGAACTAGTATGTTCATTGGGTCCATAACCGAACCGAGCTACTGCAGGCGACTGCAAGGAGGGACCAGAATGCCAAAAACGCATGTAGACTTTCGAGGAAATTGCGTACTGATCAATGGCGAACCAGTTTACAGCGACGTTCCGTACAGTAATCCGAAAACCCATGGCATGTTGATGAATGCCCGGTTTATCCAAGGCATCTTTGACGACAAGGCCGATCCCAAGCGATTCGCTCGTTTTGGCCACGCTACATATGATCCAGAAGCGAATACCGATGCCCTCATCGCTGCCCTGCCGCAGTGGTACCGCTTTGGTCTGCGAGCCTTCACGGTGGGTCTGCAGGGTGGCGGCCCTTGTTTGACCATTGATGATTGGAGCAGCATTGATAATAACCCTTTCGGCCCAGACGGCAGTGCCTTTGATCCCGCCTATGAAAAACGTCTCGATCGATTGATTCAGGCTGCTGACCAACAAGGTATGGTAGTCATTGTCAGTTTCTTGTATCAAGCCCAGGTCCATCGGTTCAGCAGTGATGTCGCAATTCGCCGGGCGGTGGAGACTGCCAGTCGCATGTTAAAATCCAATGGTTACAGCAATGTAATCATTGAAGTGGCCAACGAACATACCGTGGGCCAGTTTGCTCATCATCCGGTCATAAGTTCCCCAGAAGGAGCGGCTTCCCTAATCCAGTTGGCTCAAAGGCACTCACAAATGCCTGTGGGCTGTAGTGGCGGTGGCGGCGAGGCCCAACGGATCGTGAATGAACCGGCAGATCTTATCCTTATCCACGGTAACGGCTGCACTCGCCAACAACTGTTCAAAACCATCAAGAAAGCGGAGTCTTGGGCCATGGACAAACCCATCGTCTGCAACGAAGACTCTCCCTGTATTGGCCAGTTAGAAGTGGCTTTCGCCACAGGCGCTTCCTGGGGCTATTACAACAATATGACCAAGCAAGAACCTCCCGCGGATTGGCGAATTACGCAGGGAGAAGATCAATTTTTCGCCCAGCGCCTAGCCAATGCCATTGGCCTCGAAGTGCCGCGCCTCCGGGATGAAGCCCAGTATTATCTCCAAGGCTTCGAAGAGCCGATGACCGTCAACGGTCAGCGTTGGATTCGTCTGGCCAGTCTCTACCCGGAATCCATCAACTACGTGGAGTTTTACCGCAACGGCCAGTGGGTGGACACCGCCTATGACGAGCCCTTTTCCTGTGGCTATCTGAACAACTGGATGCAGTCCTCGTTCCTGGTAGAACCCAATGACCTTTGGGAAGCCAAGATTCACCTCCGCAGTGGTGACGTGCAGTCCCGCCGTGTTGAGATGTGACGTTATAGAAAACCCGCCACAGGACCCGGAATCTCCGATCCTGTGGCGGGTTTTTTTCAGGCGCCCCAAACACGGGGCATGGGAAGTGG
>SLOZ01000133.1 GCA_007132255.1 Limnochordia bacterium
ATGGCAACGAACCTATCCCGATGCCATTCGCGGTCGGTTCATGACACGCGTTCGTCTCGAATGTCACTCTGAAGTTTCATTCTAGACGAAACAAGTAGACGAAACAACGAACACTAGTCCGTATAGAACATATGTTCGGTTAGTTATCGGGGGCAGAAAAAACCGCTGGCCAACACGGTGCTGTTGGTTCAGCGGCTGGAAAAAGGGTTGATCCGTCGCCAGTGCGGAACGTGTGATGGACGTTGCGTGCGGTAGCCCATTCTCCCTGGCATGCTGTTTTTGGCAGCGAGCGGCGCAGCAGGCAGCCGGTCTTAGACGTTAACCTTGACGCTGTCCATGACGATTTCCTGCATCTGGTCGTATTTGGCCAACATGTCTTGGGCTAAGGCGATCTGGCAGCGAGCCCGTTCTAGGTTGTGGTTAGGTCGGTGGATTTTGAAGTAGTGATCGCCATCGATGTGGTCGGCTAAGAACCGCGAAGCCAGTTCAATGGTGATGGTAATGGCACCCAAGGCCATGGTTTCGATTTCCTTGTCTGTCAGGAATCCCGAGCAGGCGGAGATAAACCCACGGGTGAACTCCCGATAGTTGTCCATATTCAGTGCTACCTTGCTGGTATCGGGTTCATCCTCCACCGCCGTATTGGCAGCAAAGCGGATGGCATCCCCGAAGTCATGGGCAGGCAATCCTGGCATGACGGTGTCGAGATCAATGACACAGAGTGGTTTCCCGGTTTCTTCATGCATCAATATGTTGTTGTACTTGGTATCGTTATGGGTGACCCGCAGGGGTAAGACTCCTTGTTCCTGGAGATTGATCAGTTGGCAGGCCAGATTGCGGTGTTCGGCAAAGAAGGCGATCTCCTCTTCGATGGCAGCTGCTCGTCCCAGGGGATCCTCAGCGACTGTGGCAAAGAACGCGTCCAGGCGCTTGCGGGTGTTGTGGAAGTCGGGAATGGTTTCATGGAGGTTCTCCATGGGCAGATCGGCTAGGATCGATTGAAACTGGCCGAAGGCGAAACCAGCACTGAAGAGCATGCTCGCATCGTCGACGAGCTCATAGGTAACAGAGTTCGGTACATAGTGGCAGAGGCGCCAAAACTGGTCGTTGACGACGGCATAGTTCTGGCCGTCTTTGGTATCAAGGAACGATATGATATCGCAGTCGTAGGCGCTGTCTTTTTGGCGCAGATGGGCTGCGATTTCTTGGATGTTGTGCATGACTTTTTCTGGTTCCACAAAGACATGGTCATTGATGCGCTGCAGAATGAGTTCGTGGGTGATCCCTGAGGCTTCACCTAAGGATACGCGGTAGGTATCGTTGATATGGCCGTTGACGCAGGGCGAGGCTTCGGTTATGGTTCCCTGCAGTGGATATTGGCTGATCACGTTGTTCAGTACTTTGAGGTTAAGATCGTTCATAGTAGGACTCCTTTCGATGATAGCGTGGCGGTGTACTGCCGATTAGGACCGGGGCCGCCAGTGTTTGATCCGCTGTTCTATGGCTTTCGTGAAGTTACCGGCTGAATGCGGGATGACTCCATCATACTCCATGTCCAAGGCGATGTCACACAGTTCTTCAGCGATGACCTGCTTGGCTATCTTGGCATCGAACTGCCAGCCCGGTGTAAAGAAGTAGTCGCGCACGGTTTGGGATGCTCTGAAGAACAACAACGACAACATCTCCTGCATGTCTTCTTCCGCTACATTGGCAAGATCCTGCATCGCATCGCTGGCTGTAGTTAAGGTATGCATGGCTTCCTGCAGTTCAAAATGATCCCAGGTATCGCCGGTGGTGATCTTGGTCCATTCGTTGGGATGGTAGCATTCGATCATCTGGTCGAGATCGCTGTCCAGTTCGGCTAAGGCCGCATCCATGTGCGTAATGTCCACAAACTCAGCGGTGGTCATGGTGACAGCTTCGATGATATCTTCCGCTTTGTTCCAGTCATAGGGTTTCGTGCGGTGCTTGGTTCCTAGCACCTGGTTGAAGATCTTGACTCGTTCCCGATCTTCTTTCTTCATAAAGTCCATCGCTCATCGTAACTCCTTGCGTTCGTCCTGCAGGCAGCGGAATGTTTGCTTGGCTCTAAGGTCAAGAGCTGCAGGTACGGTGATGTTTTCTTGTCCTTTGTGATTTTATACGAACAACAGGCCCATGGCTGAGCAAGAGGCAGTAACGTCTAATACAGGACAGGCCTGGGGCCGTCTGGGACGAGGTATCGCTACAGCCAGGGATCGCATCAAACGTGCTCCAGCCTGCTCATCAGCAGTCAGACCGTTGTGAACCGGCTCCACTCCCAAACGTGAGGCTTTGGGTCAACCTCTGCTCCTGCCGGTGATGGGTGTAAACGACCCTCTCTGACGAAGCAGCGCCTTCAAACTCCCTCCAACCAGGTTGGTACTCTGAGATTCCACTGCGAGATTTGGACGTTGTCTGTGTCGGCTTGGGAGCCCAGATACCGGGTATTACTGGACTTTCGCTCTCCCAATATCTGCAAAAGGGTGGCGGATATTCCCAGGCTGCCCTGATACCGTTGCAGGAGGTAGCCGCATTTCGAGTACAGGGTGGGCGAGTTGATTTGTTCCAGGTACGTTAATAATGTTTGTTCATTCAATGTGGTGACGCTTTCTAGACAGCGGCACAGAAGTGCTAGGTCGCCGAACACGGTCGGTTGGTGAATGGCATCCAAGAGAGTCCGTTCTAGGTCGGTCGCACGCACCCTGTTGTAGTTCGTCGCGCCGAAGCTGTGCGTCAGTCGCGCCGGTTTGTAGGTGATGCCATCAAAGCGAAAGGTGCGGAAGCGGTTCTGGCAGGCCACTTGGCACACCTTCACTGGGTCCGGTTCGATACCATGGCACGCCATGGCTGCCCGGTGTACTAGGAAACCATCTTGGGCGGCAGCGGCAGCGATGTCAAATGGGGTGGCCAATATCCGACCTGTTCTAAGATCCACGGGAGTGTAGATGCCGCTGCGAATGCGCCGAATAGCACCGCGTTCCATAAGCCGCTGCAGCAGTGCGTACGTTGTGGGTCCCCGGGCCACGATATCTTCCACTTCCACTGTGGAAAATACGGGATATTGCAGGAGGTACATATATGCTTCGAGATTGTCCATGACTACCCCTCCAAGCCCGCCTTATATTTGATCGTTATATAAATTTATGATATATTAAAATCACCAAAACAGGCAGAACACTGGATGTTCGGGACACGTGTGCAGGTAGTTTGTGCGGCCGTAGTAGATGCTGCACACCGAAGAGCCACAGTGCATCCAAAAGACAGACCAACTGCTGTCCAGACATTTGATCGATCTGCAACCACGGGGGTGTAAATCATGTATCTGCTTCTGTCCTTAGTGAAATACTGGCTTTGGGTGCTCTGGGAGATCGTCAAGACGGTTCTTGTCACAAACCACAATCTGCGTTGCCAAGTCCTGGAGCTTCGCAGCCAACTGGCTCTGTACGAAGAGCGGCAGCACAGTGGCAAGATC
>SLOZ01000502.1 GCA_007132255.1 Limnochordia bacterium
GAACAGCGACAGCGATAGAGAAAGCCCACAAATCTGACCGTGGACACGGAGTCGGATTTGTGGGCCTTGTTGTCATCTGGCTGCTGTGCGGCAGTAGAGTTTTCGGGCAGAGCAAAATGGTGCGCTCACACCCTACAATCGGCTGTCCAAGCAGTAGAGAGTGGTAGCTTTCGGGTTTTGGAGGCCAGTCTTGTCTGTGCTGGGAGATAGCGCTGGTTGAAGTCAATGTATCCGTTGCTGCGAGGATAGCATGTCCGTATCCATCCCCTCGAGGAGTTTTAGCGCTGCAGCATACTCTTCCGCTGTGTTGACATTGAAAAACGAAAGCAGATCGGGATCATACATCTTGATGATCGATTCCGAAATCTCGCGAACCGATACCTTTGCTAGAAGTTGGTCCACCTTATACTCACCCTGGTCAAGCTGCCGGAGAATAGGAACTGCACAGCGGACATCATAGACAGCACACAGAGGTTCTAGAAAGCCTCCATAGCGGGGTATCGTAAGCCACGCAGCGGAGGATTGGTCCACCAGGTGGCGCACAAACCGCCGGTTCACAAACGGCATGTCGCCCCCGACTACAAAAGCTCTCGGTGTGGATGCTGCTTCAAGACCGGTGTGAATTCCGACCAATGCACAACGGTGTTGGCTCGTAGGACTGTCTGCGACGACCTTTGCTGGTAGGTCTCGGTGTTTATCCGGTTCCCGGGTGACCACGATGACTTCATGAAAAAGAGACTTCATCAGCGTCGTAACATGGGCTAGCAGCGAAGAATGTCCAAAAGGAAGCAGAAGTTTGTCTTTCCCCATGCGGCGGCTGTTCCCTCCAGCCAAGATTACGGCAGATGTATCCGAGAACCGATCGCACATGATCCACACCCCATTCGTACCAGACTTTACCCATAGTATAACACAAAAGCTGCCAGCGACAACGTGCGCAGCGAGGTAGGGGCACGAAACCCATAATTAAAACTAACTATAGAACAAATAAACAGAAAAAACAATTTGTTATGAAAAAAGAAAAAACGTGAAGGAATTGAGATTAATCTGTAGAAAAAGTCTGTGGATATCGTTATGGGGGTCACAATTTCGGGGTTCCCAGAAGGAGCTGACAATATTGGATAACAGTGCTTGATGATAAAGCCCAGTTGAGAAGCTTCTCGAAACCGACGACGATCACGGGTGATCATTGTCTGTGAGTGAAACCGTAATGTTGTGGGTCTGGGAGTTGTTCGCGGCGAGAGGAGGTGTCCGTTGACGTTGCTGGTAGCAGACAGAAAACGGATTGCGACGGAGATAGCACACTGCAAAACATTGTACGAAGGGTTTGATGCCCCAGGGAAGATGATCCAGGCCTTAGGTGATGTCTTGAACGACTGCGCCAAGCGGCAGGGAGGGGTGGAGAAGAATGCCCAGATGCAAGACTTACATGGCGAGGAACCGGAGGTTAGACTGGCCCGTGGGGAGTCTCTGAATTACCATTTCACGGTGAATAGCGCATTCTTGACGTTGATGCTGCAGAACGCTGCGAAGGCCTTGGGCGATACGCGTGCGGTTGTTGGGAAATCCCTTGAACAAGCCAAGGGTCGATGGAACAATGGCGAGCACGGATCCGCGGCAGAACTTACTCTTCAAGACGTCTTTGATCTATGGCAGCTGGTGCAAAAGACCCGAAGCGTGGCTCCTGATCTCACTTCACTGCTGTTTAGTTCAGTTTTGTCTAGGGTTTACCAAGCAACGGTTGGAGCAACCAAGGACGAGTGGGACCTAGAACCGTGGCATCGGGGCTCCTGTCCTGTCTGTGGTCAACGTCCTCATTACGGCCAGCTGCTTTCGGAGCAGGGTACAAAAGTGTTGGAGTGTTGGCTTTGTGGGACGCAGTGGAACCATACGCGGCTGCAGTGTCCTTTTTGTGAACTCCGTGAACACGATGAACTGGGGTACTTCGTTGTCGAGGGAAGGAGCGTCTGTCGAGTACAGTTTTGCCGTCGCTGCAGCCAATATTATAAGATTTTCGATACCAGAGACATGATTAACGAAGATATTCTGCTGTCTGTTCATCACCTAGCTTCACTGGAGTATGATGTTATGGCTGAAAAGGAAGGTTTTCGTCCCGGATCTGGTTTATCCTGGATGGTTGGCGTATAGGCCGTTTTACGAAGGAGGTTGAACGTGTGAGGATTTCCCGACGCAAATTTCTTAAAATCGGAGCAGCAACAGCAGCCGCGGCATCCCTAAGCGGTCTTGGGTGGCCCCATGCGGCGGACGCGTCCCAGAATCGACTGCGTATCCGTTATACCAAAGAGTATCATACCATCTGTACGTTCTGCGGGGTCGGCTGCGGCGTTATTTGCCATGTCCGAAACGGTGTCATCGTGAACATTGAAGGTGACCCCGACCATCCGATCAATGAAGGGACACTGTGCAGCAAGGGCAGTTCGATCAGCAATATATCTTATGTCTTTGACGAAGCCGGTCGTCCTAAACCGAATCCGAACCGATTAACCAAGGTGCTGTACCGGGAACCAAGCAGTGACCGCTACCAGGAAGTGGAGTGGGATTGGGCTTTGGACGCCATTGCCCGGCGGATCAAGGCCACCCGTGATGCCACCTTGGAAGCCTCCGTCGAGGTAGACGGCAGAGAAGTCACTGTCAATCGCACACAGGCGATCGGCTGGTTAGGAAGCGCTTTCTGCACCGGAGAGGAAAACTATCTGTTTCACAAAATGGCACGAGCCATTGGGATTACGAGGATGGATCACTGTGCACGTTTGTGACACTCTTCCACGGTCGCCGGTCTTGGCGCCACGTTTGGCAGAGGATGCATGACCAACCATTGGATTGATTATCAGCACAGCGATGTGATTATGGCTATCGGCGGCAATACCGCTGAGAACCATCCCGTGTCCATGAAATGGATTGAACGAGCTCGGGAAACCAAAGGAGCGAAGCTGATCTGCGTTGACCCCCGTTTTACCCGTACTGCAGCGGTATCTGACCTGCACGTTCCGCTGCGTCCTGGCACGAACACGGCGTATCTGGGTGGTCTTATTCGGTATATCCTCGATCATGGACTCTATCATGAAGACTATGTTCGCCATTACACCAATGCTTCTTTTTTGATCCAAGATGACTTCGACTTTGATGCGGTTAGTGGCTTGTTTTCCGGGGTTGAAGACGATCCAACGCGCAGTGCGAAAAAATACGATCGTTCATCGTGGCAGTACCGAAGTGATGAACAGGGGAATGCCGGTACCGATCTATCAATGCAGTCGCCGAACTGTGTTCTCCAGTTATTGCGGAAACACTATGCCGATTACACCGTGGATGCGATTTCCGAAATCACTGGGTGTGACAGGGATGTACTCGAAGAATCCTATCGTCTGTTTGCCAGCACCGGAATACCGGGAAAGGCAGGCAATATTCTCTATGCCATGGGTATTACACAGTTTACCCATGGGGCCCAAAACGTTAGAGCGATCGGGATCGTTCAAGCACTGCTGGGGAATATGGGTATCGCTGGTGGAGGCGTGAATGCCCAGCGCGGTCAGTCCAATGTTCAGGGTGCGACGGATATGGCCATGCTGTATCACATCATACCTGGGTACATGAGTACTCCCCAACAAGCTGCTCACCCCAGCCTCAGCGATTATCTGCAGCGGGAAACCCCGGCTGCCGGTTGGTGGACCAACAGGCCCAAATATTTCATTAGCCTGCTCAAGGCTTTTTATGGCGAACACGCAGTGGAGAGCAACGAATTTGGTTACCAGTGGCTTCCTAAGTTGGATGGGAAGGATCATTCCCACATTGCCATGTACAAGTCTATGGCGGAAGGCGAGATGGAGGGATTGATTTGCTGGGCCGACAACCCAGCTGTATCCGGACCTACGGCAGGGAGCAAACGTCAGTACACAGCCAACTTAAAATGGCTCGTGTCCATCGATCTTTTCGAGAACGAAACCGCGTCGTTTTGGAAGGAGCAGGGCAAGAATCCCGAGGAGATTGATACGGAGGTATTCATCCTGCCAGCTGCGGCCTCCTATGAGCGTGAGGGTAACAAAGCCAACAGCGGACGCTGGATCCAATGGCAGTGGAAAGCTCAAGACGCTCCTGGAGATTGTCGATCGGATCTATGGATTGTGAATGCGTTGTTCAAACGACTGCAGGCTTTGTATGCCGGGGAAGGCGGTATCGTACCGGAACCCATTGTCAATATGGCTTGGCAGTATGACGACAGCAGTGGACAGATCGACATCGAGAAAGTCTGCAGCGAAATCAACGGCTACCGCATAGATGGAAGTGGACTCGTCAAGAACTTTCTGGAACTGAAGGATGATGGGTCCACCGTCTGTGGAAACTGGCTCTATAGCGGTTATTACAATGACTTGAGTCATCCTCCGTGCAAGCGTCGTCAGCGGGAAACCGAAGGTATTGGCTCCCATCTGCAGTGGGCCTATGCCTGGCCCCTTAACCGCCGTATCGTTTACAACCGCTGCTCGGCAGATCCATCAGGGAAGCCCTGGAATCCTGACGTTCCTCAGGTTTGGTGGGATCAGCAGGCACGGGACTGGAAGGGCTATGACGTGCCGGATTTCAACACAGGCTTAACGCCGGTCAGTTCCGCACGCACTCCGTTTATCATGCTCCCAGAAGGCAAAGCGCGGCTGTTTTCGGCGTTTCTCAATGACGGCCCGCTTCCAGTGCACTACGAGCCGGCAGACAGCCCTACAGCCAATCGTCTCTATCCTGCGGCGACATTCAATCCGATCAGCCAAAGGTTCTATGAAAACCATGTTGTGGAAACAGAGCAAGACCGAGAGAAGTATCCCTACGTACTAACAACCTATAGAGTGGTGGAACACTACCAGACGGGGACCATCACGCGCAATATGCCTTGGTTAAACGAGATGATGCCCGAGTTGTTTGTAGAAATTGATGAAGAACTGGCGGCAGAGTTGGGAATTGCCAATGGCAGCAGAGTAACCGTCACCAGCAAAAGGCTGGAAAACCAAGCAGGCGTCGAAGCGAAAGCATGTGTCACAAAGCGCCTGCGTCCCATGATGGTCAACGGCCGCAAAACTCATGTGGTTGGTATGCCTTTCCATTGGGGGTTCATAGGGATGAATAAGGGAGCTGTGGTCAACGACCTGACACCATCGGTGGGTGATCCGAACACTACAATCCCAGAATTCAAAGCATCTCTGTGCAATATTAGGAGGTGCGATGAATGAGAAGCCAAATTTGCTTGGTTGATACCTCGAAGTGTACGGGTTGCCGCGCTTGCCAATCGGCCTGCAAACAGTGGAACCAGCTGCCGGCGGAGAGCACGACATTTACCGGCGCCTATGAAAATCCACCGTATTTTTCGTGCATGACTTGGACTAAGGTGGTTTTTCGCGAGCACGATGACCATGGCAGCACCCGCTGGTATATGTCCAAGCAGGGATGTATGCACTGTACTGATGCTGCCTGTGTCCTCGCTTGCCCAACGGGAGCCATCCATCATACAAACCAAGGAACTGTAACCATCGACGAGATCAAGTGCATCGGCTGTAATTATTGCGCTGCTGCGTGTTCGTTCCGGGTGATCGGATTTGACCGCAGCGCCAACTTTGCTAAGAAGTGCACGTTCTGTTATGACCGGATCAGCAATGGGCTCAAACCAGCGTGTTCATCCGCATGTCCCACAGGAGCGCTGCTGTTCGGCGATGAGCGGGAGATTATTCGGCAGGCACAGAGTCGAGTCGGGTACCTACAGGCCAATGGCCGGCAGGATGCCAGGATCTATGGACTCGACGAAGTCCAGGGAACCGCAATGCTGTACGTATTGGAGGACTTCCCTGACCGATATGGGCTGCCTTCTGATCCACACGTTCCCATTCAGACTCGAATCTGGAATGCCATCTATGGACCGCTTCGGATTGCCGTGGTTTTGGCGGTCACATTCAGTATATGGGCCAATTACAACAAGAATCGAGAGCTCGACGAAGGCAAGGCCGCAAACCAGGACGGAGGAGGTGCAGAGCGATGACGCCCAAACCTTTCATGGGTGGTCTGAAGATTCCTCACTACAAAAGCTTCACAGAGCACGCCTCCATTACGGTCATTCCTGCGCCGGAGCAGCTGGTTATCCCGCTTCGGCAGCACATTGGCGCTCCCTGCAACTCCTTGGTAAAGGTCGGAGACGCGGTGACGACTGGTCAGAAGATCGGTGATTCTGATGCGTTTGTCAGTGCACCTGTCCATGCCAGCCTCTCCGGCCGAGTAACGGCGGTGGAGATGCGTCCCTCGCACAGCGGTCAGGATGTTCCTTCGGTAGTCATCGATGTCGACGATGCACAACAGCCATGGTGTCCGTCAGCACCCGAGACGAGGGATCTGACCAAGGACGGTATTATAGCGGCGGTTAAGGAGGCAGGGATTGTGGGAATGGGCGGTGCCGGATTTCCCACTGCGGTCAAACTGCAGCCTCCCGCGGATAAACCTGTGGATACCGTGCTTCTCAATGGCTGTGAATGTGAGCCCTACCTGACGTGTGATCATCGTGTGATGGTGGAAATGCCGGAGCAGATCCTTAAGGGCGCCGCGTATATCCGCCAAGCGCTTGGTGCTGAGACCGTTTTGATTTGTGTGGAAGACAACAAGCCGGATGCGGTGGAGGCTCTCCGTCAGAGGAACACGGATCAATCGACACGGATAGTGACCGTGCCGACGAAATATCCTCAAGGAGCCGAAAAACAGCTGATCAAAGCCGTTTTAGGCCGGGAAGTTCCTCCCCAGTTGCTGCCCTTTGCGGTGGGCGTTGTCGTGCAGAATGTAGGAACAGCGGTGGCCGTCTGTGAAGCCGTTGACCAGGGCAAACCATTGGTGGAGCGAGTGGTGACAGTAACCGGGGATAACATCGCTGATCCCAAGAACCTGCGGGTCCCTGTGGGCACACTGCTGTCCCATGTAATCGAGCAGTGTGGTGGACTAATAAAGACGCCAGCGAAAGTTATCGTCGGTGGACCCATGACCGGTGTTGCGCAAAAGAGCTTGTCCGTTCCCGTAACCAAAGCTGTAACAGGCATCACTGTTCTCAACCCCGCGACGGCAGTTACCAATGGCGAGTACACCCATTGTGTTCGGTGTGGGCGCTGCGTGGACGGGTGCCCGATGCTTCTGTATCCCAATCAAATCAGTGTATTCTGTGAAGCGAATTTGGTCGAGCGGGCCCGACAATGGAACACGATGGACTGTATCGAGTGTGGTATCTGTGCTTATGTCTGTCCGAGCAATCGCCCCATTATCCGCTTTGTGCAGGACATGAAGCCGCGGATTCAAGCAGCGCAGCGACCATGAAAAGACAACGTTTCGGAAAGGAGGCTGTTTAGGTGAAAGCTGACGCAGAACTGGTGGTTTCGTCTGCTCCGCATCTGCGGGACAATCGGACTGTGGGCCGAGCTATGCGTGACGTTTTTCTGGCTCTCATGCCTGTAACGGCTGTTTCGCTGTATTTCTTTCGCTGGAATGCATTGTTTCTGATTTCGGTTTGTTTGATCACCGCGGTTTTCACGGAGATCTTGTTTCGAAGGATGATGAAGAAAGAACCTACACTCCATGATTGGAGCGCTGTTCTGACTGGATTGTTTGTGGCGATGCTGTTTCCAGCCACCACTCCATGGTGGAAGGCCGCCTTGGCCGTGTTTATCGGAATTGGTCTTGCCAAGGAATTGGCCGGTGGGTTGGGGCGAAACCGCTTCAATCCAGCGCTGTTTGGCTTGGTGGCACTGATGTTGTTGTCCCCTTTGGTTGCGTTTCTGGACGAGCAGTTTGCTTCTTTGTATGTCAGTTTCGGCACGGTGGATGTTCTGACCCAAGCGACCCCGTTGGCGATGCTGCATCAAGGTATGGAGATGCCGAGCTACACAAGCCTGCTGACGGCGTTTCCCGGTGGTGCTTTAGGCGAAACCTCGCCGCTGTTCCTATTCATCGGAGCCGCGTATCTGTTTTACCGAGGTCACCTTAACTGGAGAATCCCAGCATCGATTCTGCTCACTGTGGCGGCGCTAACCGCTGTTTTGGGACAAAATCCTATTGAACATCTGCTGGTGGGCAGCCTTCCTCTGGGTGCGTTTTTTATGGCAACAGATTGGGTGACAAGTCCGTTTACGAACAAAGGGAAAGTTATCTTCGGCGTCTGCATTGGCATTGGTGTTGTTATCTTTCGCCTCGGGCTAGCGCCCACGGAAGGAGTAGCGTATTCGATCCTGATCATGAACGGATTTGTACCAATGATTGAGCGCTGGACACTGCGGCCGCAGTTTGGGCAAAATCGCCAGACGATGGCACGAAGTGTTGAACCATAGGGAAAGACTGCGCACACTGAGCGGTTCACTGTTCAGTGTGCGCAGCTTTTCGGAGTATACCTAAGTGTGCCTCACCAGGCGTCCACAACAACAGGGATCGTTGGTGGAGATTTGCGCGCTCCATGTGTCGGGCACTGGCCATTGAAGCAAGGCAAACTTTCGTTAACCAACGGGAAACGTCTGCGGACCATGAGTTCTCCTCGCACCTACCAAGCTCGGCGTAAAGCCCCTTCCCTTAGATATGGGGATATGAGCCGAACAAATGTTTTACTTATGCAGCTGTAGGCTGTATGATGTAGGTATGGAATATAAAACCAACAAGAATATCGTTTATTCCTGTAAGTACCACGTTGTTTGGCGTCCTAAGTATCGAAGAAAAGTCCTGGAAGGTGACCAGCAAGTGCAGTTGAGGATGAAGACAGCAGCGGACAGCGGGCAGCGCAGCTGTTCGCTGCTTTGACGTGCTGCTGGCGGACATGCATGACGGATTCTCCTAAATCTGTAACGAGTTTCCAACGAAACACTTCTAGCCGGAGATAGGCACTGCAGCTAGGCGTCCACTGCAGAACTCTGCTCGGAGAGCGACTTTGGGCACGCGTGATCACGGAGTTCCCAGCTGGCGGGAAGTGGCGGTTTCTGATTTGCGCTCCCAAGCCACTCTTGAAATGGACTGCGAGTGGTGCGCGACGAAATCGCCATTGGTGAGCTGTCTCGCGAAGCCCTTGAGCCGCCCTGGCGTGACAGGTGGTTAAGGGGGTTGAGGGTAACCGTACCTTGACTTCAAGAACCTAACCCTCTATAATTCTAAGTAAACTGATAGGAATAATCACATTTCGAGGAGGCGATGGCTGCAGATGGTTATACCCGAATCCCAGCAAAGATGTTCTTGCAGCCACAGGGACCTTTCGTCGCTGCGCAGACCGGCAAGGCCTCAGCGGTTGCCCAACTCGAAAACCTGTGTCAGTGCACTGTGAAACCTGAATGGAGGGGAAGTAATTGAATAGCAAGCGACCTGTAAGTTTGATGGCTCTGGTGGTTGTCGTGTTCGCTTTCATGGGAGTGATGACCGGTGGAGTCCAGGCGATTACACCCGCTGCCGAACGTGCTGTGATTGGAGTTCCGCAGGAGCCGCGTACGCTGCTCCCACATTTTGATCTGTTAACCTTAAGTCATGAGGTCCAGAGCTTAGTCTTTGATCGACTTCTCACCTTGGATACGGATGGCGATTATCTGCCGCGCTTAGCAGCTGTGGTTCCAAGTGTTGCGAACGGAGGAATCTCTCCTGATGGGCGCACTTACACCTTTACTCTGCGGGAAGGTGTGGAATGGCAGGATGGACAGCCGTTCACTTCGGCTGATGTGAAATTTACTTGGGAAGTCATCACCAATCCTGATTTGCCCATTCCCAGCCGATCCATATGGGACGAGGTCGTTTCTGTTGAGACACCAGATCCGTATACCATTGTCTTTGAATTTGCTGAACCTAATGTGGCATTTCTGGCTGTCACGGCCAGGAGCAATGCCTTCATGCTGCCCAAGCACCTGCTCGAAGGCGAAGATATCGTGAACTCTTCGCTGAATCGCAACCCTGTGGGTACCGGCCCCTTCACGGTTCAAGAATGGGTCTCGGGCAGTCACATTGCTCTAGAGCGGAACCCAGGATACTGGCAGGATGACAAACCGGAGTTGGCCGAAATCGTTGTTAGGATCATCCCGGGTACCGAGGGACAGCGGGCCGCCCTCCAGCGCGGTGAGTTGGATGTGTTGTTGGACATTACCTCGGCTGATCTGTCGTTTGTCGAGGGACTAAACCAATACCAGGTGGTAACGACGCCAACCTATGCTTGGTGGCACTTCTGGCTCAATAACGATGATCCGGTGCTTAGCGATGGAAATGTCCGCCGAGCATTGGTCTATGGCCTTGATAAAGCAGCCATTACGGAAACTGTAATGCAGGGAGTTAACGTTCCACTGGATGCAGTGTTCCCGCCAGCGCACTGGGCTCATAACCCAGATGTAAGAACCTACCCGTACGACCCCGCTAGAGCGCAAGAGCTCTTGGAAGAGTCGGGCTGGACCGTTGGAGCGGATGGCATTCGGCAGAAAGATGGGACGCGCTTGAGGCTTGAAGTCTTGAACATCGCCGGACAGGCCGAACGGCTCCGGGTGATCCAGATCGCGCAAGCGTATTGGCGGGATTTAGGAATTGATGTTCAAGTGCGCGAAATTGATGGCGCTTCGTTCCCGCCAACCATGGGTAGTGGCGACTTCCAAATCGCCTACGGCTGGTTTGGTGAAGAACATGAACCTGTTTTTAATCTTTGGCTGGGTACTAATTGGCAGAACTACGATAACCAAGAAGCCTTCGATTTGCTGGCGCAGGTGCCGACCACAGTGGAACAGAGTGAACGAAGAGCTCTTATCCAGGAGTTTCAGAAACTTGCGGCCGAAGATGTGCCGACCTTACCGTTGGCGACGCGAGCGTTGCTCAGCGCTGCGAGGACGGATCTCCAAGGATATCAGCCTGGCTTAGCCGGCAGTCTTTGGAATGCCGCAGATTGGTCGAAATAGAGGTGAAGCATGGTGTCACGCTACGCTGTCAAAAGGATCCTGGGTACTATACCCAGGATCCTCCTGATCTCATTTATCCTTTTTCTGTTAATTCATCTGCCCAGCGGCGGACCGGCGGACATCTATGCCGGTGATCCCAGCGCGTCTCCAGCGGACATTGAAAGAATCAGGGAGCTTTGGGGTCTTGACGAACCCCTCTTGGTGCAATACGGAACGTGGCTGCAAAATGCCGTGACAGGCAACTGGGGGCGATCCTTCGTGGAGCGTCGAGGTGTGCTTGATGTCGTTAGAGACAGATTGCTCAATACGCTCCTACTAACGGGAACGGCCCTCGTGCTTTCCCTGCTAGCTGGATTTATTCTTGGCATCATCGGAGCCCTTGGAACTCGCAGGGGAACATATAATATCGTTCAGGGACTGGCTGTATTAGGGATGAGCATTCCAACCTTTTGGAGCGGCGCTCTAGTCATCCTGTTCTTCTCCGTCTACTTACAATGGATTCCATCAGGAGGGATGTATACCATCGGAGCTTCCTTCTCGTGGATCGATCGCCTCAGTCACCTTGCCGCCCCTGCGGTGGTCCTAGGCTCTGTTTACGTTGCGCAGTGGACCCGCTACGTACAGTCCGGGCTCCGGCAGGTTATGCGCGAGGATTACATTCGCACCGCCAAAGCCAAGGGCATAGGTCACCTTGAGGCAAGCCTCAAACATGGGCTTCCCAATGCCGCGATTCCGTTGGTGACCGTCTTGGGCCTCGAAGCACCAAAACTAATCTCAGGAGCCATGGTAACCGAAGTCGTTTTTTCTTGGCCAGGCTTAGGACGACTCCTGACGGACTCGCTGCTGGCCCGGGATTACCCGGTTGTGATGGGAGTTCTGATGGTCTTGGTGCTGGTGGTCGTACTTGCCAATTTACTCACCGATTTTGCCTATAGTTGGCTGGATCCGAGGGTGAGGTATGACGGATGAGACATATCCTGCTCCGGCGCTTCACCAAGGAAACATTGGCGATTATCGGTCTGTTTGTCTTGGCAGTGTTCGTCCTCGCGGCCATTTTCGCTCCGTTCATTACCCCGGTTGATCCAAACCGAGTGAATCCCAGAGAGATGCTGCGACCGCCTAGTTCGTCTCATTGGATGGGGACGGACGATATTGGCCGCGATGTATTCAGCCGATTGTTGTACGCTGGGCGCGCTTCGCTTTCCTTGGGAGTTGGTGTGGCCTTGGTTTCGGTGGGGCTCGGTGGGGCTCTTGGTGCTTTGGCTGGTTTTTCCGAGGGGTGGATCGACGCATTGGTATCGCTCTTGATTGATTCGATCCTCTCCGTACCGATCTTGGCGCTCGCGATGGTTGCCAGTGCTTTTATCGACCTGACGCCTTGGCGGTTGATCTTGATCTTGGCGCTGAGTTCTTGGCCCACAACCGCGAGACTCGTGCGCGGTCAGGTGCTGCAGTTAAAACAGTTGACCTATGTGGAAGCGGCTCATGCCATCGGCGCAACGCGCTTACGGGTGCTGTTCCGACACATTGTGCCCAATACCTTAGGCGTGGTATCTGTTTCTGCGTCCTTACTTGTAGCTTACGCCATACTTATCGAGTCGGCTCTCAGCTTTCTCGGCTTTGGAGTGCCACCTCCTACAGCTACGTGGGGCGGCATGCTCTATGGTGCGCAGTTGTACTACCGAGAAGCCCCGTGGCTGGCAGTGTTTCCGGGGTTAAGTATTACCTTGGTCGTGGCCAGCATCAATTTCCTGGGTGAAGGACTTAAGCGGATAGTGGGGCCGACGTGACCTAAGGGTTTTGGACGAACGAATATGACTTCTCTCAACGATTCCGTAACCCAGAGAGTTAAGGATAGTGGCTGAAAGGAACGAACCGTTAAGCGGAAACGCGAAACAGCGGCGTTGGTGCTCATACTAGGGGCGTCAGCGCTGTTTTCGTTGTTATGCACGCAGGTATGTTTGCGACGCGGCTGCTGTCTGCCCGGTAGATCGCGAGCGGAGGTCAGAACGGAAGACGTTCATGGATTCAGTAGGCATGTGGCGTTGGGCGCACGCAACATAGGTTTGATCGAGCAGCGGTTCTAGCGCTCACGGAGCCGGTCTTCCGGCCGGAGAGGTCCAAGGTTCCAGAGTGCGTTGAGTCACATCGAGCAATGCCTCATATCTCTTCGCTACAAATAGCCGATAGGGCTCGCGATGAGGCGGAGTGGTTCCATGACGCGCCAGCATAAACTGGACGAAAAGCGGATTCCGTGGGATGAGCGCATTTTCCAA
>SLOZ01000238.1 GCA_007132255.1 Limnochordia bacterium
CAGACCGTTCCATATACGCGGTCTAACGGGCTAGATTGACGTTCCAGTTCACCACTGGCTCGCAAAAACCCCATGCATCGTTCTTGTCGAGACTGCGCTGCAGCAGCGCAGTCTTATCAAACAAGAGGCCCCGACGTTTGCTTGTACAAGGTTTGTGGCTCCCAGTGCAATATGGAAAAGCTAAAACGCAATTTCCCCATGCTGCTCCGAGGAATCGTAGATGCCCTGCATGATCTTGGCCGTAATGATCACAGTGTCGATATGCGATGCCAGTTTCTCTCCACTTTCGATACAGTCCACGAAGGCGTTGATCTCGTTTTCAAAGTGGTTATCCAACTCGAACTCGGGCTTGTACTCCACCAACGCTCCGTGCTCCGCAGTATAGACTTTGAAGTCTTGGCCGTACTGGAGGCGAATCCCGGCCTTGTCACCCATGAAGTCAATAAACATTTCGGGCTCACCAATATTCTGGGCCCAAGCTCCGTTAAAAGTAACCACAGGTCCATCCGTCCGAATCATCCCGGTTACGGAATCATCGACATCGTAGATACCATCATACGTAGGCGGTCCTGCCCACATATTTTTGTAGGTGTAATTTTCCATGTCCTTGCCCAGTTTACAGAAAGCCTCTCCGGTGACCGTGCGTGGCTGCGGGTCACCACAGCAGTACATCACGATATCCAGAAAATGAACGCCCCAGTCAATCAACGCTCCGCCACCGGCAATGGCCTTTGTGGTGAATGCACCGCCTAGTCCTGGAATGGACCGATGCGCGCGGAAGCTGATGTAGACATGATGCACATCGCCTAGTTTACCGGCGTCAATGTACTGCTTGATCTTGTTCACGCTGGTGTTAAAGCGGTTGACAACCCCGATATTCAAAACCTTGCCGCTGTCATGCTGTGCCTTCTGCATTTCCAGAGCTTCCGGATAGGTCCGGGCAGCCGGTTTCTCACACAGAACATTTTTCCCTACTTTGAGAGAATCGATGGTGATGCTGGCATGCACATTATTCGGCGTACAGACCGATACCGCTGCCACTTCATCATCCTTTAGGATATCTCGGTAATCTGTGACCGCTACGCCGCAGCCATACGTTTCCACGGCCTTTTTTGCTCGCTCCGGAATAATGTCACAGAAGTATGCAATCTCGACTTTGTCGTTCTTCATGTAGGCCGGGATATGTGCCGAATTGGCAATGGTACCGCACCCAATCACTGCTACTTTCATGATCCCACTCCTTTGGATGGTTTTCTGATTCTCGCTCCTTGATTTCCTCGGTCGCCAGACAAATTCCTTCAGATAAGGAGGAAGTCTTCCGAGAGATACTATCAAATCATCGGATAGCGACACCAACCTGCATCACACATTGAAACCGAACAGAGTTCCACGATCCATCGGAGAACAACTGACGCTGAACGTAAATTATCCGTTGGCCAGAGCCAACGTCACTCGAAAACGAACTTTCGTAATCAATCTTCCCGGACCGGACACCTAGCGAGCGGGAAGACGATGATCTGTCTCAAACCCATAGCGGTGGTGCGGTCTCACGGTAACTGTAACTTGACCATGGCTAGTTGACTCCACCTCATCAACCTCTTCATATAAAAGCTCGTCAGCTGCCAAGGATTTGAAACACCTTGATCGCCGCACCGCTGACCGGACTCCCTTCATAGAGCACAGCAGGGTCAGGTTCACTAGTCCATCAGGTCTTTGGGTCTCAGTAACAACAACGACGTCCTGACTCAGCCCAATGGGTTCCTGGACCCAGGTTCCAGTACCGCCAATCCAGATGATGCCAGATTCAAAGTGGCGAAATTCCTGTAAGCGATAGCGATTGGGCTCCCATTCCAAGACTAAACGCCACTGACCTTCCTGCTCGAAACGCAGCGACGCGTGCTGGTACGCTGCTGCTCCCATTAGATCCACTGGCTCCGACAGTCCGTCTGGCGCTATGGCGAAAAGACTCAGTTCTGTCGTATCCCGTTCGTCGATGGGATCATCTGGATGGGCATAGAAAACCAGAATCCTAACCTCCTCGTTAACCGCTGCTTGGGATGGTGTTTCGATCCAAGTACAGTAAGCCCATGCCGCGGTTGAACCCATAAGAACCAGAAACACTGCCATTATCATCGTCTTGACTATCAACTTGGTTATCATCATGAACTTCCTGAGGCTTAGTTCTGCATTCTTGCCAAGCATAGCAATACAACGCTGTGCACTGCCCACCTCCCTATTCACGATATGCTTCTCACGACCGAACCCAACCTACCAATGTCAATATGCCGGATTCACCGGCCAACCTATTTGCTCCACTCAGCTTAGCCTCGTCCCAAGAACCCCTCAGCCATGACCTAGATCAGCTTACGAACGTGGTGACAAGAATACCCATGGGCGTACCGGACCCTTTCGAACCGCATCGATACCCCGACAGTAAAAGTTCTCGAGATAGCTCGCCCTTCATGAATGCCCACTTCGTTCTCCGTAACCGCGTTGAAGCGCGTTGATCTATGCTTAGAGGTCTGTTATACTTTGGGCAGAATTTTTCGAGAACGCATTTCACTCTTCTTATGTTATATTGGGATATCACCGCACCGACATGACCGTGGCTTCCATCGCTGCCGAAGCGGGATACAGCAGCCAAAGCTTTTACACATCGACATTCAGCAAGCACGTCGGCGTAACACCTATTACCTACCGCCAACGCTGGTGTGCTGATGAAAACACGCCTGATGACATCGACGTCCTGGTGGATCTCCTTCTCACGGTGTACTCCCTTGACTGCAACACAGAACCCCTTTCCGAAGTCTCTTTCACAGTGGCTCTTCGGACAGGGGTTTTCTGTTTTGGCGCGTTCTTTGGCCATCACGGTTGCGACAGAAGGCCATGTCCGTGATCTGACACGATGAATAACGAAAGCAGGTCGTCTGTTTTCAGGCCAGGCTCTGCGAACGTTACAGATGGCAGAGCGAATCGGGTTTCTACTCCGCACCAGGTAACAGAGAATCTTAGAGCCAATTGCCATCGAACTACGTGCACCTGCAGAACGTCTCAAGCGATCAATATTAAAGAGAAAGATAATGATTTACAACAATATCCAAAGGAACCACGCAATCTTCTGTCGAAAGTATAAAGCAATCGTGAAAAAGAATGTTTTCACAAGTTCACAAACGGAGAGGTGACCCCTGTGCGTTGGCGTTCGGAAAAACCTGAAGATCCATCCCCAAAAGAACCACCGTTGGTCGAAAAAGTCGTAGATTGCATTCGGGAAACATCGTTAAAAGCCCAGTTGATTACCCTTACATACCTACAAGACACCTTGGAAATCCACGATACAGCCGAGCTTACGAGAGCACTCGACAGCGACGACATGAGCGAAAACTATCCAGACATTCGCTGTTTGCCGGGTCGTCATGCGACCTATTATTACTCCAACCAGCAGCTTTCAGAGAACTATGCCAATATGCTCTTTCGTGTTGAGGAACAGGATC
>SLOZ01000025.1 GCA_007132255.1 Limnochordia bacterium
ATGCGATCATGGCAGGGCCCGATTAGCGTTCATTATTCCTTTGCTGTGTCAAGTGTGGGTAAAGACTAGACCTGAAGGCAGGGGCATCTCGCGGCGTTTGGTGAAACTTCAAAAAGGTTCGCAATGCGCAAAAACCTGCTTTGGTTTCGATTGGCAGCTCTGTTTATTGGATGTAGGAGCTCGGGGATTATGGATGATCCAACCCCGGACAATCTGTTTGTCTGCTGAGTGCAGAGCTGGGTGAAGAGAGTCTTGCATTGGGAACGGTCCAGAAATGCCAGTCCCTGAACGACCATCCTCAGACTTGTAACAGACCCACCAACCAGCCTTAAGAGGCATGAAAGATCCAAACGCGGCGCCTTGAAATAGAATGGGAAATGACAAGGGGGCAGTCAAATGAGTTTTCAGTACACGTACGCAGCCAAAACAGACAAGACCGTGCCGGAAGCAGTCCAGGCGGTGCAGGAACGGTTGAAAGAGCGTGGTTTTGGAACATTGTGGGAGATGAATGTACCAGCAAAGCTGCAGGAAAAGGGAGTGGACTACGGTAAGGAAGCGGTCATTATGGAGGTGTGCAATCCGAAACAGGCGAAACGGGCATTAGAAGCCAATCTCCGGGCCATTTACTTCTTACCGTGCAAAGTGGTCGTCTTTGATGCCAATGGCCAGACCACCATAGGCATGGTGCTGCCGTCGATCATGATGGAGGCGCTGCAGGATTCCAGTTTGAAAACGTTTGCCCAAGAAGTGGAGAGTGCTCTGCGGCAGTCCATTGATCTAGCAGTGACCATGACAGGTTCCGATCCTTCCTGATAGAATCCAAGGGTGCACGACCGCAGTAAGGCAAAACGGTCTAGGACGAAACATAACAGCCGTGAACAGCAAGTACGCAAGCGGTAGGAGGGAGACCACGAAGATCAAAATGCCACAATTGATGCGGAGCAGACGGTGAACCCCTGACCATTATACGAGAATAGTCAAGGCGTTCATCAACCATGTCTTCGCCGCTTGGTCGTGATAAGTCCAAGTTTCTCTCGTCATGTCACCAAAGCTCCAAGTCTTGCCCACGCTGGTTTCTGGGTTCGCGGCGGCTCTGCGCTGTTGTGAAGGGACAAATACGTGGTGAACAGTCAAACGCTGATTCCTATGCAGGAATCAGCGTTTTGCTTCACTGTGAATCATGGCACAGACGACTCACTGAACCATGAACTGACCCATCATGCCGTAATCTTCGTGCTCCAGCATATGACAATGGTACATATAAAGGCCTTGATGATTGAACTGCACCCGGATCACCACCTCTTCACCAGGGTCGACATGGACGGTATCTTTGAATCCGCGTTCCTCCAATGGCGGTGGACTTCCGTTTCTAGATAGGATCCGAAACTGAGTACCGTGAATGTGGAAGGGATGGCCGCTGGAGCGCATCATGCTGCGGACATTGCGGATGATCCAGACTTCGGGTTCACCCTGGTTAACACTTTCATCAATGCGGTTGATGTCAAAAGCTTTGCCGTTGATGGTCCCACGCAGGCCCATACTTTGCAGTTCAAACACGCGTGTTGGCAGTTGTTCGCCAGCGGGGATCTCCGGAAGAGATGCCAGCGTTTCTGGAATTTCTGAATCGAATCCTGCTGAATCCAATACATAGAACCGCAGAACCGGTTGGCCGCCGGCCAGTAAGGCGATTTCGGTGTCAGCTGCGGCTGCAAAATCGACGATGACTTCCACCCGTTCGCCGGGACTGATAAACAAAGAATCCCTTACGACAGGACTTTCTAGAAATCCGCCGTCGGAGGCAATCTGATAAAATGAACTGCCGTCACTAAGCTGAAGCAGAAAGTTTTCAAAGTTGGAGCCATTCAGGATTCGCAGTCTGACGTATTCTTGGTTGACTTCCACATAAGGATTGACAGTACCGTTAACCAGCATGGTGTCGCCGGGAACCAGGCCCATCATGTTGACCTGGTAGGAAAAACTGCCGTTACTTTGAAAGTTTCGATCCTGCAGAATGAGCGGAATATCATTGACGCCATACTCCTTGGGCAGGTTGAGTCGGTCGGAAACCTCATCTTCGATAAAGATAAGCCCGGCCAGACCGCCATAGACCTGGGGCCCTGTGGTTCCGTGAAGATGCGGATGGTACCATAGCGTGGCAGCGGGTTGGTCAACGTTGAAACTCGGTTCCCACACGGCTCCGGGCATGATGGGTTGATGCGGTCCGCCGTCAGCTTCTCCACGAATGTCCATGCCGTGCCAGTGAACCGTGGTCGCTTGCCCAAGCTGGTTATGAACAGCAACATTCACTTGCTGTCCCCGTCGGACACGTAAGATTGGACCTAGGTAACTGCCGTTATAGCCGAGCGTTTCCGTTGTCAATCCAGAGAAGAATTCGGTCCGTCCGTGCTGGACAAATAACTCAAACGAAGCCACAGCAGGATCCGAACTTTGATCTTCCAGGATTTCCGGAATGTTCAGTGGGGTGCCGCTGCGCACGCTGCCGGCTGTCTCTGCTGGAGCGGACATCGGGAAAACCCACAGCGCCGCCACCAACATGACCGTCAAAAACTTGAAGAATTCTGCCTGAGAATGCCGTTTTCTCAACACATCGACTGCCTCCTATTTTTGAAACCACAGGCGAGCATGCGTTACGCCTTTTCGGGAAACCGTACCGAACCATGTTCCTCCTACCAGCGGGATCCATGCAGTACACTGTCGTAGCGCTCGCAGCACTTGATCCGTACCACCAAAGGACCATGAGCGACTATACGGTAAGTATAGTAATGGGAATGACCGTAGTCAAGTTTGGCCGCGGTGTGTAAGCTTTGATTTGTGTGGCACACGCGCTCTGCTTCTCTCTCGCCAGGGAGGTTTGCAGCGCCAGCCTGGCCTGGGTCGTACTGCGGTTTGGATGCGGTTAGCCGAAGCGTCAACGATCCCTAGAACGCTGCGTTGGTCCGTCGGTTGCCCATTGCCTTTCCTTCATGGGGTTCGCGTGCGAGCCGTGTGCGAAAGGCGTCACCAGGAGCAAAACTGAAAAGTAATCGTTTGTTGTTTTGATCGTCCCCCTACCAGCCGCACGCAGGGTGTTAGGTGCTTCAAGCCGTGGGTTCCTGCACCTGGTTCCTTGACAGGGTCTATGCCGTGCGATACAATGAACACACGATAACACCCCCCTAGGGGAGGAGTTATACGGATTGGATCCTCAGCTCGCTGGAGTCAGGGATTCACGAAAAGGAGGATGCTGGTATGGATACCAACTTGGATACCAGTTCAGATACCCTTGGCCGCAGCCATGATACAGAAAAGCTAACGCTGGGAATTTCGGGTATGACATGTACCAACTGTGCCAACACCATCGAAAAGGCACTGCGGAAGGTGGCTGGTGTGAAGAGTGCTCGGGTCAATTTCGCTGCCGAGAAGGCCTATGTGGACTTGGACCATGAAGTTGCAGGGCAGCAGGACGTATTGGAGGCTGTGAAGAA
>SLOZ01000408.1 GCA_007132255.1 Limnochordia bacterium
CACGTTATCGCCATACCTTAGTACTGGAACGATTCCATCCCCAGTATCTTCGCAGATCGTTGGATGTTCTGCTGCCCCTTCTAGGAACGTGTTGATTTTCCCGGTATGCCGAGCAAACTCATGCCGAACACCTCGGTGAAATCGCTGCTAAAGCGATTTCGAGTCTCTTGCTATGAGCTCGCCAGGCCACTTTTTCAACACGTTTCTAGACAGTGATGAATATTCCCAATAGACGGCGCCGTGCTGTATGCGCTGTGCTCGTATAAGCAAAGACCGGGGCAGTGACCCAGCTTGGAGCCGTGAACCAAATCGGTTACAGGCTGGGTTTTTCTGTCCGCAAGGGTTACTGTACGATGGTCAAAGTGTAAACAAACAGCAGGAGTATAGATTTGGATCGGGAATACATACATTTACACCAGTTTTTTTGGATCGGCCACTGCCTATTCGAACCGGTAGTAGCTAGCATCAGGGGTGGCTGTGGAAACAATGGCTGGAGAACCAGAGACGCTCTCCCCGCCGGATGGATGGTGTTGTTGTGAAGGTCACGATCAAGGATGTGGCGAAACGCGCCGGCGTTTCCACGGCCACAGTCAGTTATGTTATCAATAACACCAATCGGGTGGGCCCCGACACCAAAGAACGAGTTCTAGACGCCGTGGCGCACTTGGGATACCAGCCCAACGCCATGGCCCAAGGTCTAGTTATGCGTAAGACGAGAACCTTAGGGCTGATCATTCCGCATACGGCGGAGTTTGTTTTTTCCGATCCCTACTTCCCAGCCATGCTCAAGGGAGTTGGGGGTGTGGCCAGTTCCCGGGGCTACTTTTTGCTCTTGTCGCTGCCGCAGAGCGGTCAGGACTTCACCACAACGTGTTCCAACTTATTGACACAGCAGCGGGTGGACGGAGTTGTTTTGGTCTGTACACCGCGCGAAGCTAAGGCGGTCTCTAATTTTCCTGGCATGCAGGTTCCGGTTGTACTGCTTGGTGACAGTTACACCAACGACATACCTTCGGTGGATATTGACAATGAGGCGGGATCTTACAAAGCGGCCCAACATGTCGTTTCCTTAGGGCACCGTTACATTGGATATATTGCAGGAGATATGCGATACGATTATTCAGTCGCGCGCTATCGAGGGTTTCAGCGAGCGCTCGTTGAACGGGGGTTGGAACCGGCGGGAGTACATATGGGTGACTTTACGAAGCCATCAGGGATAGCGGGGGCGCGGCAGTTACTGCAGCAAAACCCCGCGATAACGGCGATTGTCTGTGCCAACGACTTGATGGCTCTTGGTGCTGCTGAACTGCTGCAGGAGATGGGTGTGAACGTCCCGGAGCAGGTGTCGCTGGTGGGTTTCGACGACATTCCAATGGCAGCCAGTGCGGTCGTGCCGCTAACCACGGTGCGCCAGCCAGTCGTTGAGTTAGGAAGGCAGGCGGCAGAACTTTTGCTGGAAGTCATTGAACACAGTGACATAGCAAATCACAAGCGCGTTTTGACAACCGAATTGGTGGTTCGGTCCAGCAGCCGGGCCCCACTGCCAGATGACTCAAGAAGTGAGGGATCGCATTGAACATCATATATTTGCACACGCATGACACCGGCCGCTATATCGAACCGTATGGGTTTGCTGTACCGACGCCGAATCTGCAGACCTTAGCCAGCGAGGGTATGATGTTTCGCCAAGCATTCTCCACTGCGCCGACGTGTTCGCCCAGCCGGGCTGGCCTGCTGACCGGAACGGCGCCCCACAGCTGTGGGATGCTGGGATTGGCCCACAGAGGATTTCAACTGCGCGACTACGATCAGCATCTGGTACGCTTTCTCAAAGGTCAAGGGTATACCACGGCTCTCTGCGGCGTCCAGCATGAAGCGCCGCAGGCGGAACTGATCGGGTATGATACCATTCTCGATATGGATCATCCTAAGCTAGATCCCAAATTGCGTCGTTCCGCGCCGGGGCCCTTGGATAGGAGCCAGCGGGATCTGCGCAACGCGCAATACGCAGCGGATTATGTCCGTCGTGCTCCCGACGATACGCCATTCTTTCTCGCTTTTGGTATGTTCAATACCCACCGCGAGTTTCCGGATCTCGACGGCACGGTGAACCCTAACTATGTTCGCCCACCTCACCCACTGCCCGACACCGAAGCGACGCGGCGAGACTTTGCCACATATATACAGGCGGCTCGTGTGGTCGATGAGTGTGTGGGCCTTGTTCTCCAGGCTTTAGCGGAGACCGGCCGGGATCAGGACACGATCGTAGTGTTCACCACCGACCACGGACTAGCCCTGCCCAATATGAAATGTACACTATGGGATACAGGTATTGGAGTTTCGCTGTTGCTGCGCTATCCTGGTCAGCAATCTGCCGGTTTGGCTTGTGATGCTTTGGTGTCACACTTGGATGTCTTCCCGACCCTCTGTGATCTGGCCGAACTTCCTAAGCCTGACTGGCTGCAGGGGACATCGCTGCTGCCGCTTCTCAATGGTGAGGCACAAGAAGTGCGTGATGCCATCTTTGCTGAGGTCTCTTGGCATGCGGCGTTTGAACCCCAACGGGCTGTGCGGACCCAGCGGTATAAGTATATTCGTCGATTCCAAGGGGTTACCCACGTGGTACCGGCCAACATTGATGATTCTTGGAGTAAGGATGTTCTTTTGGAGCATGATCTGCTAGAAACCCCCCGCCCTGAGGAAGCACTCTATGATGTCATGCTAGATCCCACTGAACGCGTGAATCTTGCCTACCTGCCAAAACACGAAGACGTCAGGCGGCAGTTGGCCACAGCGTTGGAGCAGTGGATGGAGATCACAGATGATCCCCTGTGCAGCGGTGCTTTGGAGCGGCCTGCTGGCGCTGTGATTAACCGCCAAAACTGTATTTCACCATCGGAGGAGTCGTTTGAATGAGTAAGCCTTCGTTTCACGTAATGGCGAAACCAGCCGGTGCCGCCTGCAATCTGCACTGCCAATATTGCTTCTATTATGATAAGCAAGCCCTCTATCCCGACAAACGCCAGCACATGGATGCGACTGTGTTAGAGACCTTTATCCAGGGTTATTACGCATCCCACAGCGGTCCGCAGGTGTCCTTTGCCTGGCAGGGTGGAGAGCCAACGTTGGCCGGATTGGAGTTCTTTCGCACCGCTGTCGCACTGCAGCAAAAACACTGTCCGCCGGGGTGGACGTTCGAGAATGCCCTCCAGACCAATGGTATGCTGATCGACGTAGACTGGGCCCAGTTTCTGGCTGCCGAAGATTTTCTGGTCGGTTTGAGTTGGGATGGTCCCGGTGGACTGCATGATGACTATCGTGGTGCTGGGACCGGAGCTCAGGTGGAAGCCGCATGGCAGCTTTTGCAGCAGCACCGAGTCAGCGTCAATACGTTGACCGTGGTTCACAGAGAAAATGCCCGGCAGCCGCGGACTGTGTATGAATTTTTTCGCCGGCACGGCGTGGAGCACATGCAGTTCATCCC
>SLOZ01000107.1 GCA_007132255.1 Limnochordia bacterium
ATACCAATGGAATGCCAGTTCGCCAAGCCAAAGTTGCGCTTAACTGTCCCATCAAGAAGGGCGAATGACTGTGGATGATGTCGATACCCATCTGCAGCATAAGTTTGTCGGACCCAGGAGAGATTGGTATGGGCAGCGAAAAATCAGGACACGTTGGAGCAGGCAGAGAATAGAAGCGAAAGACCTTTGCTCCACTGGAGTCCACAGTTTGTTCTGGGTTGGCTCGATTGTACGATGGCGCGAACACGAAGACTTCATGTCCGAGCCTCGTCATACCGGTACTGAATCGCTGGATTGATCGGACCACTCCACTGACATAGGGAGTGTAACTGTCGGTGAATACGGCAATTTTCATATGCATCTCCTTCTTAGAAGCCAAACCCTCCTGGCGTGGCCCCGGGACCAGATAGCGAGTGCTGCTCCCACATGGCTTCGGGGTCATCGGCCTCCGGCAGGTGTTCCAACAAATATTCCAGAACAACGTACGCCGCTTCCGGATATTCGGTGCGGGCAAACATGGCAATATAACGGGGTTGGCCCGGGTGAGGAATCCCCCAAACTGGTTCATCTTCTGTGCCGAGATTGCTCAAAGCTCCTCGCTCAGCGTACTGCAAAAGCCGATCGCTGGTCAATGTAAAAAGATCGGGACTTTCGCCGGCGGCCATCACGACAACCAGTTTCATCTCCATATTGCCATATGGGAGGAGCTGCATGTCCAAATACAGGGTCTCCTGATCTTCATTGAACTCATTGGCCAAATTCTGCCACTGCGCCTGTTCGGTTATGTCTGCTTCTGCCATGAACACAACCTTTTGTCGGCCCGCAGCAGGATCTGGAGGCTGCGGCCAGAAAAACATCGCTGAGATGAGGGCAATACCAACAACAACGCCACCGAGGATAAACCGACGATCCACTGGGGGTGGCGGAGGATCGCCCGTGGGACGTTCGCCTTTGACAGCCTGCGCCACTTGGGGGCAGCCATGACGAGCGCATCCACCCCTGGCTTTCCAGCAATCCACATGGTGAAAGGCGTGACAGCGTGGGCATTCCACTATATCATCACCGGCTTGCAGTGGCTGTTGGCAGTGCACACACGGTTTCTCTATGGCTTGGGAAAAATGGTCGAGCGATGTGATTCGTTCGTCCAGTGCAATCGCCTCCTGATACTATGACTTCATTTCTACGATACCATATTCGCCGAGATGTGCCAAGAAGGATGGGGTGTTACGTGTGAAACATGTGGAAATATATACCGACGGAGCCTGTTCCGGTAATCCTGGACCGGGAGGTTGGGGCGTCGTCTTTTTCTACGGCGACAGGAAAAAGGAGCTCTCTGGGGGCGAACGGCACACCACCAACCAACGTATGGAACTGCAGGCGGTCATTGAAGGCCTGCGGGCACTGAAGGAACCCTGTCGTGTTACAGTCTACTCGGACAGTGCTTATGTTGTTAACGCGTTCAAACAGAACTGGTTGGGCAATTGGCAGCGTAACGGTTGGCGTAATTCCAAGAAAGAGCCAGTGAAGAATCAAGAATTATGGCAGGAACTCTTGGAGTTGAGTCAGATTCATGATGTTCGCTGGGTTAAGGTCAAAGGCCACAGCGACAATCCTTGGAACAACCGGGCTGATGAATTGGCGGTGGCCGCCATTGTTAAGTAGAAAGGAGCGGCATCTGTGAGAATTGACTATCGTTATCTCATTCAAGAAATAGAATCAATGACTACCCTGGACGGCTTTGTTTCCACATGCCTAGAAATCCGAGACAGTATGCTGTTCTATGACAAGGAACTCCTTCTGACAGCTTTCGGTTCCACGTTAGAACTGCTGGTGGTTTCAGCGTTGTATTGGTCTGGTCTGGAGTCCGAGCAGGACTTGCAGGAGGCGAACGAACGCATGAATACGGCCATGAAAAATCTGCGCTCTGAGTTGAGTCAGTCGGTTCTGCCAATGGATGTTCATTATTTGGGTGAACAGTACCTGCGCGGTAACGGCTGGGCTTTGGAACTGCGTTCGCCATTGTATGTTAAGACATTCAGCGAGTACATCAACGGTTCCGAGTCTTCAGAACCGGTGGACGTCTGTCTGCAGCGGGCGCAGGAGTTGTTTTTGCGTGGCGAAAATAAAGAGGCTTTGGGGTATACTGCTCTGGTGGGTGCCCAGGTTCTTCGGGGCGCCCACATCCGCCCGATTTGGTTCCGTGTGGGACATCCCCGTCTGCAACTGCATTTGGCTGGGCTGCAGACGATGGCCAATAATTTTTCGGTTGCCCCTTACTTTTCGTTTCCCTTCGAAGACGTAACGACCGAGCGCAAGAAGCGCAAGCGCAACCTTGGTGGCACTGTGGTGGATTTGGGAGCTTTTCGGAACTTTCGCCGCGATGCGGCCGGCTATACGGATCGAAGAATTGTTATTGAACCCGATGATCTGGATCGCTGTCTTGAGCGTCTTCAAGAAGATGATGTGGATATCGCCGAACTACGGAAGAGTCTCGAACCCTATCGCTCGCAGGTGATTCCCATTCTGCAGGGTGCTGCGAAGGCGTGGGTGGGAGGTGGCGAAGATGAACCGCTTATCAGTCGGCGAGCACTGCAGATCCTAACACATTGGGGCGAGAAGGCCACCGCCGATGCCGCCTTGGATGTTTTGGTGCACAGCGATCCCTGGGACTCCATGTTTCAGGAGTCGCTGCATGCTCTGCAGACGTTGGGTCATAAGGCCGTGCCAGCGGTGCGCCGGTTTACCAAGGAGCGTCCGGAAGGACCACTGCCTATTCTCTTAGCAGACACGCTGAGTCGAGGCCGTCCCAGCAAACGGGTCACGTCCCTGCTTCGTGAGTTATTCGAGCGTAGTCAATGGGGCAAAGGCCGAGAAGTTATCGGTGCTGCCTTAGCGCGCATGGGAGGCCCTGAAGAAGTAGCTTATCTGCGTAGAATTATGGACGAGGATCCGGCTGAACCTCGTAGTTTGATGGATGAACTGCAGACGATTCTTGATGCCAAAGAGGAGAATTCTCGGGATTAAAGTAAGCAATGCGTGGTTCACAGCTGCAGCCCGCATGGGTCGTAAACCACGCATTGTTCTTACTGAATTTGGCCTGAAAGGTTTTGAGTGATTACCGCCGAATAACCAACAGTAAGAGAGGAAACGCCCACTAGGTGAAATTGACGGATAATTCGGTCAAAAAGCTCTGGGGAACCCCCGGATTGGAGGGATTGCTTTGGCCAATGCGTGGTGGAAGGAAAGTGTCGTGTATCAAATCTATCCTCGCAGTTTCTATGACAGCAATGGCGATGGCATCGGTGATCTACAGGGGATTACCGAAAAACTTGATTATGTGCAGCGTCTAGGCGCCGATGTGATTTGGTTGTCACCCATCTATCAATCGCCCAACGATGACAATGGTTACGACATCAGTGACTACTTCAAGATCATGAAAGAGTTCGGAACTTTGGTCGATTTTGAAACGCTGTTGGACGAGGTC
>SLOZ01000100.1 GCA_007132255.1 Limnochordia bacterium
CATCAAGGAGTTTCGCAGCCATGCGAATAACGTGTCTGAAACCGATGGAGAGAAAACTGACGGGAACTAATTAGCAGGGGATGAATGTACGTGGCGGAAAAGAATCTTACCTTCATTGAACATTTGGCGGAACTGCGCAACCGCCTTGTTGTGATAGCAGTTTCGGTACTTGTTGGGACCATTGTTAGTTTCCTCTTTGTGGAGCAGCTGACGGCGTTGGTGCTAGAACCCGCCAAGGACCTGCAGTTCGTGTACTTGTCGCCGCCAGAGCTCTTCTTAGCCTATATTCGTATGTCTTTGGTGGTAGGTATCACGGTCACTTCTCCCATCATTCTCGTCCAAATATGGTCCTTTGTGCAGCCTGGACTCATCAAAAAGGAGAAAATCTATCTCAGCATCGCCCTTATCGCAGGGGTATTCTTCTTTATGCTGGGGGTAGTTTTTGCTTATGTTGTCATTTTACCGTTGACCATTGAATTTTTTGTCGGGATGCGCCATCAGGACATTGAACCAATGTTTTCCATGGGCAACTACGTAGGATTCATAAGTTCGATTCTTTTATCCTTTGGTTTGGTGTTCGAAATGCCAACAGTGGTGGTCATATTGGCCCAGTTAGGGCTGATCAGGGCCAGTACTTTAAGGAAAAATCGCAAGTTTGTGTACCTAGCGATTGTGGTCGCAGCCGCTGTTTTATCGCCTCCGGATGTCGTTTCGCAATTTTTGTTGGCGGGCCCGATGGTTCTATTATTTGAACTTAGCGTGGCAGTTGCCACTTTGATTGAGCGACGCAAGATTAAGCAAGGAACGTTAAGCGAGTAGGCGCTGGATACGTCTGGTGTGCGGTTTTGAGTAGAGCTCGTCATGGTTGATATTGCCATCGCAGCTTCTGGAGGTGACCAACATGTTTGGCCGTATTGGACCGATGGAATTAATGTTGATTCTTGCTGTGGCCTTGATCGTTGTGGGTCCGGCTAAGCTGCCTGAAGTAGGAAGTGCTTTGGGCAAAACTATTCGCGGTTTCCGCGAATCGATGAAGGACATCGAAAAGTCGTTCGACGATAAGCCCGCGACATCGCAAGCTTCCCGCGCTTCGCAGGCACCGCAAGCTCAAGCACCCGATACCGCCGCTGCCGAAAACCAAACCGGCAATGACCCCAAGCCACAGTAGTTTGGCTGCATAGGTGCGTTTGGGTTGGGTTTGGCTTGATGTCGAGGAACAATAAGGTCTTACCGATAGATCTAACCGTTGTTCCTTCGTGGTGTTCGGTTGTAGTTACCGATTCTTAGTGATACGGATGACCTGCCTTCTAGGCGGGTCTTTTTTTGTTTCTGTTGGGTTGTCGGACTCCAAAAGCAAAAATGGGAAAACATACCATGTACCTGGTAGCTGGAAGTATATCCCATTTGGGCAGAGTTTCGACCAAACGCTTGACTAAATGGGCACGCTGTGAGAATATATGCTTATGAAGGAATATACTTTGCTGCCTAAGTGCCTAAGTGATATGAGAAGCCTGCCGTTGGGGATGAACCTCGTAGTTCATGGGGACTCGCAGCGGTTTTGAAGGGGGCTGTATGGATGAAAGATATTTTTGATATGCGAGCAGAAGTGGCCAAGGCCTTGTCGCACCCTGTCCGGCTGCGTGTGATTGACTTCTTATTGGAGCAAAACGAAGCCTGCGTTTGTGATATTTCCGAGGCGATCAGCGAAGGACAGTCGACCACGTCTAAGCATCTGGCGGTCCTGAAAGACGCCGGGGTCTTGAGTTCACGCAAGGACGGTTTGATGGTGTTTTATCGGCTGGAAACACCCTGTGTTCGTAATTTCTTTCAGTGCATTGACGAGGTCTTGTTGACGGACATGCAAGGACGACAGCGAGTGCTGGCAGCGAAGGAGACGATTTCGTGAGTGAACGCAAAAAATTTGGTTTAATTGTTGCAGTGTTTTTGGCAGCGTATTTCATCCCCTTCGACCATCCGCGGGTAGCCAGTTCTATTCTGGAAGCCTTTTACATGCTGCAGGAGTACGCACGCGAACATGTACTGTTTTGTTTGATCCCTGCATTCTTCATTGCGGGTGCCATTGCTAACTTTATTTCACAGGGTGCTGTGATTCGCTATTTCGGCAGCAGTGCTAAAAAATGGGTGTCGTACAGCATTGCGTCCGTTTCGGGGATTGTTTTGGCCGTGTGTTCCTGTACGGTTCTGCCACTGTTTGCCGGAATTTATAAGCGCGGTGCCGGAATTGGTCCAGCCATTGCCTTTCTTTACGCCGGGCCCGCCATCAATCTCCTAGCCATCATATTAACGGCGCGCATTTTAGGTTGGCAGCTCGGTTTGGCCAGGGCTGTTGGAGCTGTGGTTTTTGCCATCGTTCTTGGGCTGGCTATGTCCGCTCTCTACGGTAAGGAAGATGCCCAGCGAGAGTCGGCTAACTTTGGTGGAGGCGAAGCTGACACAGACGGGCGAAGCCCGCTGCAAAATGCTGCGTATTTTGTAACGTTAGTTTTGATCCTTGTATTTGCCGCTTGGGGTCAGCCAGCGGAGTCAGTGGGCTTTTGGAATGCGGTTTATCAGGTGAAATGGCCGGTGACCATTGCGCTGTTAGTGGTATTGGCATTTATGTTGGTTAAGTGGTTTCAGCCCGACGAAAGAAAAACATGGGTAGCGACAACGTGGGACTTTTCGAAGCAGATCCTGCCACTGCTTTTTGCCGGTGTATTAGTTGCCGGATTCTTGATGGGACGTCCGGACGTGGATGCGGGCTTGATTCCGGCTGAATACGTCTCGGCGTTGGTCGGCGGCAATTCCTTGATGGCCAATGTGATCGCGTCTGTGGTTGGTGCCTTTATGTACTTTGCCACATTGACCGAGGTGCCCATCCTGCAGGGACTGTTGGGATTAGGCATGGGACCTGGGCCAGCACTGGCCCTGCTCTTGGCGGGTCCGGCCCTGAGTTTGCCCAATATTCTCGTCATCCGCAGTGTGTTGGGTACTCAAAAAACACTGACATTCGTCGGATTGGTAATTGTTCTGTCGACGACAGCGGGGATGATCTATGGTACGTTTTTCGTCTAGCGGAGGGTACCACAGACAGGGATTCAGACCCGGTGGTGATTAAATAGAGAACGCAAAAGGGCACGCTTTGCTGATTTCAAGAGAACAGAAAGGGTGGATTGCATGAAAATCGACGTGCTGGGAACAGGTTGTCCGAAATGTGCAGCTACGGAAAAAAACGTGAGAGAGGCCTTAGCTCAGCTGGGCAGCCATGCTGAAGTTCATAAGGTAACCAAGATCAATGAGATCATGGAGTATGATGTCATGTTGACTCCGGCTGTGGCCATTGACGGCGACGTAAAGGTCAGCGGCAAGGTGCCCACAGTGGAAGAGATCAAGGCATTTTTGAACAGCTAAATGGCTTGAGGTGTGCGGCTTCATCTTCCCTAAGACACCTAACGGAATACAGCGACGTTTGGAAACAGGTC
>SLOZ01000509.1 GCA_007132255.1 Limnochordia bacterium
AAGCATAAAGGGCGGATCTGGGCCGAGAGTGAATACGGTAAGGGAACCCGGATGAAATTCACAGTAAAAAAAAAAAAAAACGGTTGACAGTGCTCAATTCGGTATGTTAGAATTGGTGGTGTTCATGTGGCAGGGAAGGGTGCTTGAGTGGCCGAAAAGAGCCGCCTGCTAAGCGGTTGAGGGTTCACGCCCTCCGAGGGTTCGAATCCCTCCCCTTCCGCCATTTTCTTTAGGAGAATGCAATTGACATTCGCCGGAATATCTGGTAACATTTAGTTCTGTTAGGTGTAAAAATCCGCGCCCGTAGCTCAGCTGGATAGAGCGTTTGACTACGAATCAAAAGGCCACAGGTTCGAATCCTGTCGGGCGCGCCACTTAAACCTCCATCAGACCGCCATTTGGCGGTCTTTTTGCGTGTTGGCTGGAAACAACAAAAACGCCCACAAATCGGGGCGTTTCGAGGACGCAATCCATACGTTGTACACGTATCTCAACATGAGCTGTTTTGAAACTCGTGCCAGATCACAGCGATGCAAGAGCGGGAAGGATGATCATCTTCTTCTCATGTCAGGCATATCGCCGGAGAACACGCCATCTGCCGCCAAGCAAGTCTCTTATCTGGACGCGTTTCAGAGCCCAATGTGGGCCGTTTGACTCAGAGAAACGCCTGCCAGGCCGTGTTGCGAACGCAGTCGTCAACCACGGTTACTCTTGATGAAACAGGGCTTCAAAGCCGGTTCAGCTGGGTGTGTGGCACCCAAGCTCCGTCTGGGAGCAGGATTAGGAACAGACAATGGTTCCACCAGCCGCTGCATGCAGCGGTTGACGCAGCACACTTAGAGTTCATGGATCAGTTGGGAATACACAAGATAGGCTTCGATGATTTGATCCACAGCACATTTTTCATCTCTCATATGTGCCAATTTGTAATCTCCTGGGCCGAAACCAATTGTTGGTACCCCCATGGCCACAGGAGTTATCGCATTAGTTCCAAAATCCCAAAAATCGAAGTTCGTCGGTTCTTCCTGGTAGACACTGGCATAGGCTCGAGCCAATGCTTGCGTTAGGGCATGATCGTTAAGGATCATCCAAGGATTGTGCATCGGTTCATAGGTCAATTCTTTCCCTTTCCAGGTCGTACGGTGTAATGTACCCACTTCCCAAACGGCGTCTTTGCCTTCGATGAGTTTGTCCATCTCATTCCGCACTTGATCTACTGTTTCTCCCAGGGCCAATCGTCTATCCAAGTAGACCGAGCATTGGCTGGGGACAGCGTTTAGGGAGGCGCTCACGCTGGAGATATTGGAAAGGACAACCGTGCCGTGCGATCCTTGTTCTCTATGGAGACATTTGTTCAGTTCGTCTATGCGGCGTATGATCTCAACCATTTCATACACAGCATTGATCCCCTTCTCCGGCGCGGATCCATGGGCAGCTACCCCGTGTGTTGTGATCCGCGTTTGTGCTTTGCCTTTATGTCCCAACGTAATGACATTGCTGCTGGGCTCGCAGATGATACAGTAGTCAGGCCTGAAGGCCAGTTCTTGGTAGAGATGTTTGAGGTTTTCGCCATCACAAAACTCTTCACATACAGTAGCGGTGACATAGACTGTCTTTCCGTCGATGTACCCTAGTTCCTTAGCCCGTGCCGCAGCATGGATACTGGCACCGAGTGCAGACTTCATATCGACACTGCCACGTCCCCAAATGCAGCCATCATGGATTTCCCCGGAAAATGGTGGCCTCTGCCAATCGTCCTCGTCATTGACTTAAACCGTATCCATGTGGCTATCGAGGTGGATGATCTTCGGCCCATGTCCCATCCGTCCAACCACATTACCGGTTGCATCGATGACGACTTCATCGTACTCCAATGCTTCCATTTCTGTCTTGATAAGGTCGGCCATTTCGCCTTCTTTATCGGAATAGCTTCGTGTTTGGATTGCTTTTTGCACGAATTTTAGTAAACGATGGTCATCACTCATCTTCCAGTTCTCCTTCCGTGTTAAACACCAGAATCACAGAGTTCTCATCTAGGCGCAGTTTCTCCCGCAGCGAATAATAGCGGGCATTGGACAGTACTTCCTCAACCACACCCAAACCCACCGCGCCGGATTCGCCAGAACTAAACGCAGGATCATCTGGCAGGGGGTTCTTGGCTCGGACCATCCCTTGAATCGTGATTTCATCGTGGCATTTGATAAAGGCATTGCATTTGGCCTTGAGCAGCGGGAATGTTGCTGAATTGGCTTCTCCGCAATTGAGCCCCGCCATCAACGTGTAAGGTGTTCCTCCGATGCTGATCATCTTGTTTTGTGCCACCGATTCGTAGATGCAGGCGCAGCTGCTCGCTTCAATAACACCGATAAAAGGAAGGTCGCCGGGAAACTGGTTGCACAGATACCAAAGCACGCCACCCGCCATGGAACCAACACCAGCTTGCAGGAAAACGTGGGTAGGCTTTACCGGCATTTGAGCCAACGCCTCGAATATCATCGTCGAGTAGCCCAAGACGATATGATTCGCTGCCTTCGCAGCACCGGGCATCGCAGTGTCTTGAACCAGGTAGTAATCGTGTTCTTCGGCGTATGCTGCGGCAAGCCGAACTGTGTCGTCGTAGTTCATCTGCGTTACGATAACCTTTGCCTGATAGTGCTCTATGGCCTGGACACGGCGATTTTCGCTGCCTTTTGGCATGAAAATGACGGCCTTATGTCCTAACATTTGGGCTCTCCACGCTAAGGCCTTTCCGTGATTGCCATCCGTGCATGATACAAAGGTATACTCAGCTTGAGGGGCTTGCTTCAGAATTTCGTTGAGAGCATAGCTCACACCAAGACCTTTGAAGGCGTTCAACCCAAAACGATAGGATTCGTCCTTAACGCAAATCCCCTGTACATGAAGGGACGTGGCTAAGGAACTCAGGGTGTGCAGTGGAGTGGGTTCGTACTCTTCCAGCGATTGATGGAACGTGTGGGCATCGTCGAAGCTCGTGGGTAAACAGGTCTCGTTTACATGTTCCGTTGGCGTATTCAACAGGATTTCCAAGGTTGGCATAAGGTCATTCCCCGCCTTTGGTGTTTTAGGTATCCACTCCAGGACTCTTCTCGCAGAGTGACATAGGGCAGACGTGGCTGCGGAAACCCCGACTAAAGGGATTTCTCAGTGTTTTGCTTTGCTCCTTCATTCCACTTTCGAAGTGGACTCCTAGCAGGCATGTTTCACAGCCGGTTTCCAACGCCCAAAGCTGGCAGTTCAGCTCGGTGAAACGCCTGCTCAAAGGCATTTCGAGCTCAGTCGTTAACCACGCAGTGCTCTCTATGAAACAGGTCTGCTAGGGCAAATCCCAGTCTAGTTGTTGAGTTGTGGACTCGTCAAGGCACAGTTTAGAATCCGGCCCGAGTCCATTCAGATGATAGACAGGCTTCCCCCGGCCCCGATAGGATAGTCTGGAAATGCGTTGAAAAAGTATTCTTACGAGC
>SLOZ01000491.1 GCA_007132255.1 Limnochordia bacterium
GTGTGGGAAACCCTGGTGTCTGCCTATGATCGCGTTCCAGGTTGGTCTTGATAGTCGTCATCCGCAGCGGGAGGGCGTTCTGGAGATTGCCGGGGCTGAGTTCAGGGAGTAGGGAATTGACCAAAGGCGAAAGAGACGCTAGGAACGTGTTGATAAAGTCCCCTGGCGAGCTCTTAACAAGAGAATCGCTTTAGCTGCGATTTCACCGAGGTGTTCGGCCTGTATTGGCTCGGATTTCCGGGAAAATCAACGCGTTCCTAGAAGGCCTGTTCAACCGACGTGTTCTAACGTCTACAGCGGGCCGTTTAACTTAAAGAAACGCCTGTTAAATGGTGGTTTCGAGCTCAGTCGTAAAGTGCGCATTGTTCTCTGGGAGACAGGACTGCTGGCAGATGTTGGAGTTCTCGGTTATGCCCGAGAGTTGCCATCATTGTGGTCAGAATAATCCCTGTTGAAAGGATTTTCCGTCTCGTGCTTGAAGGTGCTGCAATCATTTCTCAACACGTTCCCAAAGTTCAGTGTTTGCTTCATCTAAGTCGGTTTTTGCAGAGTGAAAACGACCGGGGAATGAGGTGGAAGCTGTGGGTACAGAGCACTCTAGCCGGTGGTCGCTACCGGTGTTGAAGATCGCTTTTCTGGCTGTGCTATGTGTGCTAGCGATTCTGCTGGTCCCGGTGGGGTCCTTGTCGGGGTCTGTGGCTTGCCCCGCCGGCGATATCATGGTTACTGCCACCATGCCGGATGATTGCGAGACAGCGGTGCTTGACGACTGCAGTATCCGCGTGCTGCTCGTGTTTGCGATGGCCGAGGAGGATGTGTTTACGCTGTCCTATCGTCATTCCGTGGAGCAGACGTGGGTCCACGAAACATTTGCGATCCAACCTGAATCCGGGTTGGTTTTGGTTGCGATGCGTTACGAGTCCTTTGGGGCTGGTCTACCATATGCACCGGAGCGGGGAACGTTCACCAAGGTTGGTGAAACATATGTGTGGCGCGATATTGATGTACGGTTAGGGAACTTCAGCATTATGTCTACGCCGGAGAACCAGTACGTCATAGATTATCCCGCCGGTGAATTGTCCCTGGAGGATTGGCCTGCGGGGACGGTGTTTACATTCGCTGTCATAGAGAACGATTTCCCATAGCCATAGGGTCGTTACGACCTTCAAAAAGCTCGGTGTGACCTCGGAGTTCACCTTGCTGTGAACGTACTGGTAACCGGCCTGGGGGCTTGAGGCATTTTTGGAGCTTAACGAAGGAGGTTGTATTTATGGATGATGTCTCTCTGGATAAAAAAGTTATCCACGAGCTAGATCGCAAGGTCGAAGAGGTCGAAGGTGTGAAACGTGAGTTTTCCGGTCATATAGGCAAGGTCGTCAGTGCCATTGCCATTATTATGTCTTTATACCACTTGTATACGGCTGGATTTGGCATGATTGAAGCGCTGCGCCATCGAGCGCTGCATCTTTCTTTTGCCTTATGTCTGATCTTCCTGCTATTTCCGGCCACAAAGCGTTCAGATCCAAAGAAACTGCCCTGGTATGATGTGGTTTTGTCGCTGCTTGGAGTCTCTGCTGGTATGTACATTATTGTGAATTATAATGCCATTGCCTTCCGAGCGGGTTGGCCTACGACTTGGGATACGGTTTTCGGTCTTCTGACTATCGTTTTAGTGTTGGAAGCAACCCGCAGAGCGTTGGGTGCTGCACTTTCGGTGGTTGGTCTGGTCTTCCTGGCCTATGCGTACTTTGGGCCGCATATCCCTGGAGTCTTCGCGCATCGCGGAGCCAATTTGGAGTCGTTGGCAGAACACTTGTATCTGACAACGGAAGGCATTTTTGGGATTCCAATTGGGGTCTCAGCGACCTTTGTGTTTCTCTTCATCCTGTTCGGAGCCTTTCTAGAGATCACTGGAGCTGGACAGTTCTTTATTCGTTTGGCCATCGGAATGTTCGGGCATCTCCGGGGTGGACCGGCGAAGGCGGCCATTCTGGCCAGTGGGATCATGGGCAGTATCAACGGCAGTTCTGTAGCCAACGTCGTTACAACGGGTTCATTTACGATCCCCTTGATGAAGAAAGTAGGCTTCAAGCCGCATGTCGCTGGTGCGGTGGAGGTGGCGGCGTCTAGTACGGGTCAGTATTTGCCGCCCATCATGGGAGCTGCGGCTTTTGTGATGTCAGAGATTACGGGAATCCCGTATATCACGATTGCCTTGGCGGCTGCTCTGCCAGCTCTGTTAGATTATGTGGCGATGATGATGATGGTGCATTTCGAAGCGTGCAAAAATGACATTAAGGGCCTGCCCAAGGACGAAATGCCTCCGATCAAGCAGACCTTTCGCATGGGTTGGCATCTTTTGATACCCATTTTTGGCATTGTGGCTATGTTGGTGAGCGGGTTCACGCCGCTTCGGGCAGCGTTTATCGGGATTATCTTGGTGTACGCGGCCAGTTGGATCCAAGCGCACACACGCATCACAGCCAGGGAAGTCTTTATTGCTTTGGAACGGGGTGCAAAAAACGCTTTAGGTGTGGCTGCGGCTTGCGCTGTGGCGGGGATCATTGTTGGTGTGGTTTCGTTGACAGGCCTGGGTCTGCGCTTAACAGACATTGTGATTAGTATCGCCGGTGACAATCTTTATTTGGCTATGGGTCTGACCATTGTGGCATCGATTCTCATGGGTTTGGCGATGCCCACGACAGCCAAGTACATTATCGTCTCTACCGTTACGGCACCGATCTTGGTATCAGGGTTTGGTGTTCCCCTGCTGGCGGCGCATTTGTTTGTCTTGTACTATGCTATTTTGGCGGATGACACGCCGCCTGTGGGTGTGGCAGCCTATGCTGCTGCCGGCATTGCACGGTCAGATCCCTGGAGGACAGGGCTCATGGGCTTTAAGTTCGACATTTCGGGAATGCTGATTCCGGTGATCTTTGTGCTGGCTCCGGCCTTGGTTTTGATTGACGCCACGTTCCTCGGGGTGTTGAAGGTCGTGCTCTCAACGAGTATCGGACTGATTAGTATGGCAGGTTTTTTACAGGGCTGGTTAGTCACGAACTGTCGTTGGTATGAGCGCCTGGCCCTGCTGGCGTCCACACTGCTGTTGGTGTCGCCGATCTTAATTTGGGATTTCGTGGGCCTGGCCATCTTGGCTGCTGTGTGGTTAGTGCAAAAACGACGTACAGCTGCGGTGGTCGTGACAGCGGAAAATGCCGCTCGTTAAGCAGTACCCATGGGCCATCACTCGAAACGAAGTCGTCTTGCAGCAGGACCATAGAACCCTCGCCGAGCAGTCTTGCTGGGCGGGGGCTTTTTTTGGTGGTGATGGCAGCTTCAAAGTCACGGTAAACCCGTTGGGGCCCGTGTGCGGTGAGGTTCTGACGCTAGGAGGCGATACGGAGCAGACGTACACCGTGACGGATCCAGCGGCACAGAACTGTGGCGAGATTGTTAACTACAGCGAGGAGAGCCAGCGCAA
>SLOZ01000403.1 GCA_007132255.1 Limnochordia bacterium
AACTGAGGCATTATTGTACGTAATACCCTCTGCATTCCAAACCGTAGTGTCATCGACGTTATAGGGGTTAAATGAAGCGGTTTCGAGACCGAACTTGATCTCATATTCGAACAACGAGGATGCCCAGCCAGGAATGGGGGTTCCAGAATCCGGGCCGCTGCTGGCAAAATCAACCTCAATACCTGTTTCTAGGTTTGTGGTCAACGTCCACCCAACCTCTCCAGTCGTGCTTTTGTACAACGGCCGCACTGATAGTGCTAAGTTGTTGGTGTCAGTGGCGAGTTCAAAAATGGCCGCTCCCAAAATGGTAATTGTCGTCTCTACGGTATCATTGCCTATTGGTGCCGCCATCACAACACCGCCGAACAGTAACGTAAGTAATAGTGCACCTACTAGCATTTTTCTCATTGGTTTTGCCTCCTTGTTTTTTAGATAGCATCTATCGTAAGCAGGTTGAAGAGACACTATATCTTCAAGCTCCTCATCCATCCTGTAATGTAAGTATAGTATTGGGTTCTCAAAAAAAGCTTAAATAAATGTCCTGTTGAAAAAGCTTTTTTGTTAACTTTTCGCGAACTTATTGGCCGCCCTTCTGCGAAGACGTCTAAATGGATAACACGCTTTTTGGTGCCATCGCAGTTAGTTTGTTCTCGTAGAGTCTTTCGACTTTATCGTACACCTCAGTATCGAATACTGACTCAAGCCTCAAGGCCTCAAGCCGCAGATCACCGTGCAGTTTCTCATCTGCTTCGGTTCCCCATTGTCCTGCGTGTCTGAGAACACCCGTTGGAAAAAGCCCTCTCGGGCTGGAAAGACTGCCAGTCGCTGCTGCGTTACTCCGGCTGCCATTTGAGCCAAGATGATCCCTTTTCCAATACCGGGGCGAAACTGTGCAGGCCCTAGAAACTGTCTTGGATATGGATCTGAGAAGCACAATCAAGGCCACAGCGGACACTAGGCGAATGGTGCAGTATCACAAATAGAGCCGCAATATACAACACCAAATTACCAAAACAAAAAGCCCCGAAGTCCGCACCAGTACGGTACGTTCAGAGCTCTTTTGTCTCTTCTGCTGCGGAACTCGAGATCCATACCACGAGTATTCGAGATCGGGGTGGTTGCCAAGACTTTCCAGGGAATGTGATCTGACAGCAACATTAGCCGGTGGTGGTAAAATCGAAATCCCGTGGATTGCTCCACGGGATTTGTAGTCATTGGCCGACCGAAGCGTAGATAGTCACCTGGACTACATCATAGTATTTGTCGTCGGGCTCCCCTAGATCAAGGAACGAATTGGAACCTTCGGAGTCGTTGGGGAAATTGCCTAAGTCCGTCCAATCCGGAGCAAAATACTCGAGGAAGATAGTACCGGTCAATCGTGTTCCGTTAGTAGCTGCTGTTCCGTTATCAGCAGCTGTTTCGGCTACCAACTCGGATTTGGGATTACCTTCTTGATCTACGTCACTATCAACAGATTTCAAGGCAAACTCGAAATCACGGCTGTCCTCGGTCACGGTGTACTGGAAAAACGAATGCGCCCATGCAGGAACAGCTGTGTCGATCGTTTGTGGTCCGACACTTGCAAATTCTACCACAACAGGTGCATTAGCCAAAACTCGCCACTGAACTACATTGGACTTACTGTCTTCAAATGGCTGGACTGGAAGCTCGATGTTGGCGACATCGCCGAAAACACGAAAGTCAGCAGAACCCTGAATGGTAATCGTTGCTTGGACGTCTCCCTCACCAACTTGAGGACCCTTTTGTGGTCCGTCCACGGGTGTCACAGCCATCACAGCGCCACCAAACAGAAACATAAGTATCAGTGCACCTACCAAAATCCTTTTCATTGTTATTGCCTCCTTATTTTTCTGAATAGTATCTATCTCTACAGAGGGTGAAGAGGAATACCATCTTCAGGATCCTCAGTCATGCTATGGTGCTAGTATAGAACTCGGTTCTCAAAAAAAGCTTAAACAACATCCCTATACACGAAATAGTTTTATTATGTTTTTGTAAAATGCGAGACTGATCTTTTCACCAAGGCTCGGGACTCGATTTGTTCCATTTCTCTCTTGACAGCTGTATCGGCTTCAGATATATTTAATACGGATACCGATACATCATATACCGTTATAACGGAAGGAGTACTATTATGCCCGAAAGCAGCGAGCGAGGCGCTCTAACCGAAGCCGTGTTCTACATCCTGCTGGCTCTGCACACACCCTTGCACGGCTACGGCATTATGCAGTTTATCAAGGAGATCAGCAAGGGACGCGTCGATCTGGGTCCGGGAACGCTTTATGGTGCCATTACGACCTTGGTGGAGAAAGGTTGGATTCAACCTCTGCCCGGTGCCGGCAGGAAGAAAGAATACGAAATTACGATGGAGGGCAAACAGATGGTCCAATGGGAACTGGAAAGACTGCAGGAGCTCGTAACGCACGGCCAAGAGATCACGGGAGGATTAGACCATGAAGCATAAGGTGGTTCGTAGATTCTTCATCGATTTTGAAGCTGAGGAAGCCTGGCTTAACCAGATGGCTGCTAAAGGTCTGCATCTCGCGCAATATGCCTTCCCAACATACTTTTTCGAGCAGGGGCAACCAGGAGAATACACCTATCGGCTCGAACTATTGGAGCATATGCCTTCGCACCCCGAAAGCCAAGTGTACATCGAATTTTTAGAGGATACCGGTGTGGAATGTGTTGCTACGCACTTCCGTTGGGCGTTCTTTCGGAAACCAACGAGCGAAGGTCCTTTCCAGTTGTTCACTGATGCGGCGTTAAAAATCCAGCATTATAAACGGCTCATAGCTCTCTTCGCCATAATTGGCGGCGCAAATCTACTCATAGGCCTGTTCAACCTAGGCCACCAACCCGGTCCCTATCGTTGGATCTCGCTTCTGAATATCGGCTTAGCAGCCTTCATCGGGTACTTCGGTCTTCGCTATGGATCTCGCCTGCAAAGTCTGCGCAAGCAGCAGCAGATCACAGAATGATCAACATAGTGCCTAATCTTTTCCTATCCAGAAAGGGGTTTTCCGCCAATGCAAGCCAGTGACATTGCCCAGATGATTGACCACTCCCTCTTGAAGCCAGAATTGACCTTATCCGATGTGGAAGCCGGCTGCCAGACGGCCATGAAATACGGTACAGCCACGGTCTGTGTGAGACCTTGTGACGTACAGGCAGCGGCTGAGTTTCTAGCAGGCAGCTCCGTGTTGGTCTCCACCGTCGTTGGCTTCCCGCATGGCTCCAATCTCACGGCCGTTAAGGTCTTCGAAGCCGAACAGGCCATGGCCCAAGGTGCTAAGGAGTTGGACATGGTGTTGAATATAGGTCGGCTTCGGGCTGGCGACTTTAACTTCGTCCAGCAGGATATTCAAGCTGTCGTGCAAGCCGCTCATGCCCAAGACGTGGTTGTAAAGGTCATATTTGAGAACTGCTTTTTGGATAAAAAGCAGATTGTTAAGGCCTGCCAGCTCGCAGAAGCCGCCGGTGCCGACTTCGTCAAGACCTCCACAGGTTTTGGCAGCGGTGGTGCCACCTTAGCTGATCTGCGCCTCATGCGTGATTCGTGCAGTCCTACAATGCGCCTCAAGGCGGCTGGCGGTGTACGCACCCTGGAGGCGGCCTTGGCCGTTCGTGCCGTGGGAGCTGTCCGCTTCGGCGCCACAGCTACCGAGGCCATCATGGATGAAGCATTGTTTCTTGAAGAGGCCGCTCGTCTGACGGAGATCCCCGATCGCGAAAGTAATACACTATAGCACAGCAAAGTCAAGGCCCGGAACCATCGGTTCCGGGCCTTAGTGGACATTACAGATCTCAAGGCATGGTCAATCCGGAGGTTCGTCACCTCACACTTGGCGCTGCAGAGCCTGAAAACTACGGGTGACCGCCGCTATGTACTGGTCCTTGGGCAGAAACGGTTCCGCAAGCGTCCGCTGCAGTTCTTCCGGAATCCCACCGTTCTCCACTAAGGCCCGACCAGCTGCCGCAACCCGATCCAAATACGTCGCTTTCACGGACTGGAGCTCCTGGTTGGAACTGCCCAGAATACCGCCCTGGCTTTTGTACACCTCCGCAACCACATCTGTGTGGAAATTCCTCGCAATGCGCTGAAACAAAAACCGGACAGCCTCAAAATGACTTTGCTCTGGGTAACCACAGTTGCTTAGAATCACCAGTTTCGGCGCTTTGAGCGCTTCCACATGCCGGGTTTCGCCTTCGGAATCCTGTTCAAACCAAGGCTCGCCGTCGGCGATGGAACGATCGAAAAACGTCTTTAACGGGCCCGGCATGGAATCTACATACAGCGGAAACGCCAAGATCAGATACTCTGCATGTCCCATCTCCTTACGCAGATACGCCATGTCATCGTGGATCACACATTGCTTAGGTGTTGGTCCCCAACAGCTCAAGCAGCCGCGGCATGGCTCCACAGTATAGTCCGTGAGGAACAGCGTTCGCACTTCGACCCCGGCCGCTGTCATCCCGCGACAAAACGCCCCCGCTAAGACCTGGGAGTTGGACTGCCGACCTCGTGGACTGGCATTCAACACCAACGCATTGCTCATCGCGAGTCCTCCTTTTTACCTCTCATCGATTCTGTAATAAAGGCTTCATACGATATGGCATAGGGCCGAAACCCCATCTTCTCATACAAACTCTGGGCGCCGCGGTTCCAGGCATAACTGTGCAGCTTTACCCGGCTGATACCCTTGGTGGCAAACCATTCCATCGCTGCCGCCAGCAGCCGCTGACCAACACCCATGCCCCGAGCAGACTCCCGCACATAGATCTGGTCCAATAATCCCATGGTTCCAGTTCCATTGTCGGCCTCTGGAGCCTCTTCGTAGATGCGAGCCAGTACATAGCCCACCGGTCGCTGCTGATGAAGCGCCACTAGAACCTGACAGGTCTCATCGCTCCCATGAAAAAAACGCAAGGCTTGGCTCTTGACAGCCTCCAAAACGGAATCAACATCGTCCTGGGTCACCACGGGATCATGGTGACTGCGATTATACAGTGTCAGTTCTTCCACCATCGCCAAGAATGCTCCCTGCATCTCCAGGGTCGGAACCTCCACACGGACATCAGCCATCGTAATCGCCTCCGTCGCGCTGTGCTCTGCGACTACCGTGATCAACCATTTCTTCTTGTGCCTTCCGCTGACCATCCCAAATGGCCCCGATGAGCAGACCTAAGGCTGCACCAAACACCATGGATAACAGCGAGTTGCTGCCTAATGCCAAACCAAATGCAATTCCGATCACAGCTCCGACGCCCAAACCAACCCGCAAGAACCGGTTCGGTCTTCGTTCCATGGACACCGCCTCCTTTGCAGTCATTGATACCCCGCCGCTTACCACAGAGATCTGCACTCTTAGTTTGCAGCCGCTCGGTCTCCGTTGGCGCTTGTATCTTGCATATTCGGCAAAGCTGCACTGAATCCTGTCGCTGCTGCAACCCAGCCAATGATTGTCCAGCTACTATTATGGCTTTTTCTTTAGACGGCGCAGGAAAACGCTGGTTGAACCGGAAAGTAAGTAGGTAAAATTCCCTTCTAGGAGGCTCCCTCCCATGTTAAACGTCAGCAATGTGCGCTGTCAACAGCGCCAACATCCTTTGGGCATAGATACTCCGAAACCCTTCTTCAGCTGGCAGTTGGAATCCGATCGGCGCAACACCCTTCAGACAGCATACCAGATGCAGGTAGCGCGTGATCCCGAGTTTCGCAGCAAAGTATGGGACACTGTATCCATCCCCACTGAGGCCTCTCAGTATGTAGCCTACGAGGGTCCGGATCTTGAACCGTGTACCCAGTATTTCATGCGCGTCATGGTTTGGGACAATCACAATCGTCATACCCGTTGGAGTGAGCCCCTGCTGTTCGAGACGGCTTTCTTCGATGAATCCGGTTGGCAGGGGCACTGGATTTCGCTACCCCAGGAGCAAACCGATGGCTCACAGCCTGCGCCTTACCTACGGAAGGAGTTTGCCGCCACAGGTGCTGTGAAGCGAGCGCGCATCTACGCCACGGCCTTAGGTGTGTACCAACTGCAGCTCAACGGCGAACCCGTGGGCGATCAGGTGCTGGCCCCGGGTTGGACCAACTATAACCAGCGCTTACAGTACCAGATATACGATGTAACGGAGCTATTGCAGGCCGGCGACAATGCGTTGGGTGCTATTCTCGGTGATGGCTGGTACCGTGGCTATATTGGTTTCAAGGGCCAAAAGGCCTTTTATGGCGACCAACTGGCACTACGATTGGAACTCCACATTACGTATGCCGATGATTCCCAAGAGCTCGTGGTTACCGACTCCTCGTGGAAAGGTTCCGAAGGCCCGATCGTCATGTCGGATATCTACAACGGTGAGATTTACGATGCTCGCCGCGAAGAGGCCGGTTGGGACGAAGCGAGCTTTGCGGATGATCATTGGACCGAGGTGACGGTGCTATCCCAGCCCACCGAAGCGCGGTTAGTAGCACAGGAGCTCGAGCCGGTGCGGCGCATCCAAGAGATAAACCCCATACGACTCATTCGGACACCGGCTGGCCATTCGGTGCTGGACTTTGGGCAGAACATGGTCGGGCGGGTCGGTTTGCAGGTCCAAGGACCCGCGGGAACCGAAATTACGTTGGAGCACGCCGAAGTTCTAGACGCCGATGGTAACTTCTATACAGAAAACCTACGTTCGGCGAAACAGAAGGTGACGTACATTCTTAAAGGTGCTTCCGAGCCCGAAGTCTACGAACCTCATTTTACCTTTCAAGGATTCCGTTATGTAAGGGTTACCGGCGTTCCGGGCCCCATCTCCTTAAGCTCGTTCACGGCGTTGGTCCTGCACTCGGATATCGATGTAACCGGCCAGTTCTTCTGTTCAGCACCGCTTCTCAACCAACTGCAGCAGAACATTCTCTGGGGTCAGCGGGGGAACTTTGTTGACGTACCCACAGACTGCCCCCAGCGAGATGAACGGTTGGGTTGGACCGGAGACGCGCAGATGTTTGCCACCACCGCAGCCTTTAACATGTTCTCCCTGAACTTCTTCCGCAAATGGCTGCGGGACTTGGCAAGCGAGCAGCTGGAAAATGGTGGTGTTCCCTTTGTGATTCCCAATGTCTTGGGTGACGATGCTCATTCGTCCGCTGCCTGGGGCGATGCCGCCACCATCATACCTTGGACCCTCTATCTATACTACGGAGATCACGGCGTCTTGACCGAGCAGTACCCCAGTATGAAAGCTTGGGTTGAATACATCCGCAGCCAAAGCAAAAACAACTTGTGGAACTCTGGTTTTCACTTCGGTGATTGGCTGAGTCTTGATGCACCCGCCAATAGCACCAAAGGCGGCACCTGCGAGGACTTCATCGCCACGGCTTTCTATTATCATTCCACAAGGCTGTTAATCCGAGTCGCTGAGGTTCTGGAGAAGTCCAATGATGTCAAGGAATACACACGGCTGGCTGGAGACATTCGCAAAGCATTTCAGCGGGAGTTCGTGACGCGTACTGGCCGCTTGGCCGTCCCCTCGCAGACCGCTCACGTACTGGCGCTAATGTTTGATCTGGTCGATGATGAACAGGCACCGCGTTTGGTAGAGTGGCTCGTTAAAGACATCGAAAAGCACGACATCCATTTGGCAACTGGGTTCGTGGGTACGCCCTATCTGCTGTTTGTGCTGAGTAAATATGGCCATACCGAACTGGCCTATTCCCTGTTGATGCAGACCGATTATCCTTCATGGCTCTATCCCGTGACTAAGGGCGCCACAACCATCTGGGAGCGTTGGAACGGTCTTCGCGAAGATGGCTCGTTCGAAACCGCAACGATGAATTCCTTCAACCACTATGCCTATGGTGCCGTGGGTGACTGGCTCTACCGCAGGGTCTGCGGTTTAGAACCTGTCGAGGATAGCCCGGGATTCAAACGTTTCCGAGTGCGGCCGCATCTCAGCAAACGACTCCGATTCGCCCAGGCGGACTTTGCATCTCTGTACGGGCTGTGCCAGGCGGGTTGGGAACGCCTGGATGATGGCACTGTGCTCAATGTTACGGTTCCCCCTAACACAACGGCAGCTGTTCGTGTTCCAGCTCCTGCCAGCGAAATTCGCGAAGGGAATCGACCACTTAAGGAAGTGAAGGAACTGTTGGGAATCCACAAAGGCGAGCGCAATACCGTCTTGGATATTGGTTCCGGTGACTATGCATTCTGGTTCCCCAACCGGGATAACGACAGCTCCCGCTGACCGAAGGCAAACGCCGGACCCAGACCGGAAACCACATGTAAAGACCCCGGCCATCTGGCTGGGGTCTTTTCGTCAAGCATTGACTGCCGTTTCTGCGAATAGCTCCAGAAAAGCATGGACAACCTTTGGATCAAACTGGTCACCGGCACAAGTCCGGATCTCTTCTAGAGCTTCGGCATGGCCAATCCCCTTGCGATACGGCCGATCGGATGTCATGGCGTCATAGGCATCCACAACCGCCACAATGCGAGCCAACAGTGGAATGGCTTCGCCCTTCAACGCCCGGGGATAACCAGCGCCATCCCAGCGTTCGTGATGACTCAATATATACTCCGCGACCGATGCCAACTCTGGTGACGTTGCTGCGATCCGATACCCGATCTCTGGGTGCTTGCGCATCACTTCCCACTCGTCCGGAGTGAGGCTGCCACGCTTATCCAGCACAGGCTCTGGAATGGCCACTTTCCCTAGATCATGGAGAACGGCGAACAGTGCCAGTTCTTCCAGTTCGTTACCGGAAATACCCAGCCGCTTACCGAGTCGGACACTTAAATCTTTTAGTTTCTGCGCATGTTCCCGGGTTTCGTGGCTCTTTTCTTCTAACGTGCGCTGGAGCGACGCAATGATGGTGCTGCGGCTGCTCTGCGCCGCACTCATCTTGTTCGTGTACATTCCGTCCTCAGCTTCTTTGAGGATCTGCGACAACTCCTGCTCGGGATCTGTCTTCGTTGCATAGCCCAACGCTACACTGGGCCGAACCGGTTTTTCCTCAGCGGCTTCGCAGGCTTCGCGGATGCGCTGGCAGACCTGAGCTGCATCTGCCGAGTCCGTCAAAGGAAGCAGGACAACAAACTCATCGCCGCCCCAACGAGCCACAATATCTTCTTGACGACAGCTCTGGCGCAGCAGACGGGCTACGCGCCGCAGCAGACGGTCGCCTTCCTGATGCCCCAGAGCGTCGTTGACCATCTTCAAACCATTCACGTCCACCATGATCATACTCAGCGGCAGCTGGCGTTCCGTATCCAGGCGTCGGATTTCCTCTTCCAAGAACGTGCGGTTGTAGAGGCCCGTCACTTGATCGTGAAAGGTCAGGTGTGTCAACTGTCGTTCGGCTTTAGCTCGCTGCAGAGCACTGGCCATCACACCGGCGGCAATCTGCAGCATATGCTTGTCATCATCGCTGTAAAAACGCAGGTGCTTGAGGGAGTAGACACTAAGCAGACCTGTTACCTCGCCTCCTGTCATCATGGGGACGCAGATCAACGACTTAACACCGCGTTCCTTCAGCTGGCGCCGTTCGGCCCACGCGTCGGGAGGAAGTTCATCCAGCGCAGATACGGCCACGACTTGGCGCGCATGAATCTGACCATACAACCATGGAAGGTCATACAGATCCATGTCCGTGGTCCTGGCAAAGGGATAATCGACGTCAGCATTCAACCACTCGTGAGTGGTCGTAACCGTCCGCCCACTGTTCGCCAACTGGCTGATATGGCAGCGGTCACCGCCCAAGGTCTTTCCTATGTGCTCCAGTGACTCCCGAATCCGTTCATCTACTTGATTTAACGACTCATTGAGAAATTCGTAAGCCAACTGCGCTGCCAACTCCTGGCGCTTCGCCTGGTGGTACAAGGCGGCTTCCGCCTGTTTACGCTGGGAAATGTCCCGCGCTGTAACGACAACCACAGCCTGGCCGTTGCGATTCACATAGGAACTGGCCACCGACTCCAACCACACCACACCGCGTTCAGGGTGGATGTAGCGGTACTCCACCCGGACCTCCTGCCTGTCGGAAGCAGCCTTACGCAGGGCCGCTAAGACTTGGTGCTTATCTTCATAGGAAAGGTTGTCGGTGTGATACGTCCCGATAACCTCCTCCCCGCGGCCGAGAACCGCTTCATGAGAAGGAGATATATACGTGTAGCGACCATCAGCATCCGTTTCAAAGATAACATCCTTTAGATTCCGAGCCATTAAGCCGAGCTTCTCTTCGTTCTCCCGCAGCTGCTTCACCAAGACATCGCGTTCCGAAATGTCGCGATCAAAGCCCATAGAGTAATCCTGTCCATTAAGCGTGATCATCGACGCGGATACTTCCACGGGAAACTCACTCCCATCCTTGCGCCGATGAACTGTGCGAAACTGCAGATTCCCTTCCCGACGCAGATGAGCAAAGTATTCATTGGTCGCGAAACTGCGTCCATCAGGGTTGTAACTGATCTCCTCGGCCTGCTGTTCAGCATTGATCAGTGCGATGGGTTGGCCAACGAGTTCCTCCTTGGAATACCCATTCATCCGTGCACCGTACTCGTTGCAGTCGAAGATGACTCCCTGCTCATTGACGATAAAAATCCCGTCTGGAGAACTGTCGAAGATGGCACGGAACTTAGCCTCGCGATGGCGTTCGGTCTGCTCCATTTCGACTTGGGCGGTGATATCGGCGAGTATCGCAGCCCCGCGATTCTCCGCCACAGGAACTACGACAATCCGAAAATGCCCGCCAAAGTCAGGCAAATATTCATCAAACGTATAGGACTGCTGACGCTCCACGGACCGCTGCAGCTGCCGGCAAAACATAGTGGTTCTTAGATCCGGCCACAGTTGGACCAACGCAGCACCAAACAAGACGTGGCCAGAGGAAGCGACTAGGTCTTCAAAGGCCTTGTTGACCTGCAAAATGCGGCAATCACTCTGTTCAGGCTCGCCACCATCTAGGAACTCCAGAACAACAATGGCATCGGTGGAATGTTCGAAGACATCACCAAACAGTGCGGCCTGTTCTTCGGAATGCTGTTCCACGTCAAAGAGGCGCTTGGCAAAAAACAAAGCCAAGCCGTTCATGACCAATGCGACGCCAATGTACAAAGACATGTCCCCAGCAGTGCGCGAAAGAGATGCCACAGCCATGATGGTCAAAAGAAAGAGTACGGCGTTGCCATATAAACATGCCTGCCAGCGATAAAACAACACATTCATGGCCGGAACTGCCAAAATCACGGTCAGGGCAAGCCCCACATCCGGTTCACCCCTACTGGCCAACACGACCATATGAGCGATAGCAGCAGCTCCGACAGCGTAGGTTAGCTGTACCATATGTTCACGAATCAATTTTAGGATAAAGGACGTGCCGAACAGCAGGAAAAATATGGTTCCAAACAGGACACGATGCACCAAGGGCATCGAATCTGGTGACTCCATGAACCACAAAAACAAAACTCCAAATCCGAAGTACAAGAAGGAGGCTATCAGGCAAACTCCCCGCAGCCAGGCTAAATCGCCTTGTTCTCCGTTTCTCTCTGGACTCAATGCCGTCGCCTCCCCGCAAGGGCAACCCACCGTTCCGAGGCAGATGCATGGACGCGAAGCCATGCCTGACAAATGCCAACGGCGATATCCAAGGACGGTCTGACCACTGGAATCTCCCAGTTTGTCGAAAGACGCAGCGGATTTCTCGAAATCAGGACTGCCCAGTCCTCGCTACCAAAGGTATTCGACGCTCCCCCTGAGATTTCCCTCCCAAACGTCGGTAAATTGTCAAAAGATAGGACCATTGAACGAAAAAATACTCGGGCCTTAGATAGCGACCTATTAACTTATTAATGCTCGGAGAATCCGTTTCGAGTGACCAGAAACAAGGTTACAGCAAACAAGATTGCAAACACGATGACCATGGCATACTCACCCATTTGAGCGTAGTAGCCTGGGCTTTGGATCAATGTGTAAAGCAGAGCCCCCATGGCCAACCAATGCAGGCGCGGTGCCCACCTCGCATTTCGCCAAAACCCGATCCCAGCTGCCAGCAGCGCCGCCCCGGTCGCTAGTTCTGCTGCCAGGTGCAGCCCGATACGGATCGGTTCCGTCTCCAGCTCCGGGATGCTGTTGGTTAGGTAGAGAAGCAGCCAAACAGCCAGTATGGCAATGCCAACCAAAATGCTGAAAGCGATCCGCAGTTGTTGCATCACGATGTCCACCTTTATCCGTTATTCCAGCCGCATTTGCGCTGTTTCGTTGGGAGTGGCCCCCCAATTAGCTTCGCTGCCGAGACTCTTGCATACGCGACTCGGCAAAACGGTTCTGGCCCCGCACCATTTGATCTATCCGGTTGGAACTGTTCATGCACCCATGGCGCAGCAATTGCCGTATTGCACCCGTGTGCTGCTGACATATCGCTGTCACAGAAATGGGCTCCCCACGGCCGCTAACCAACCGCCAATCCTTGGAGCGAAGGCCTTGCCTCACCAAACGCCGCGAGATGCCGCCGGGTAGAGATGGGCGATTACTCGCCCACAACCCCCACAGACCCGGACGTGCGGGTTTCCCGCATCCGGTTCCTCCCACATTGGTTTCGCTAAACATAGGAATGATATATTTTCGGCTGTGGAAGAGGTAGATGTTCAAGGAAATCGTTGAACGAGTCCCAATTCTTCTGACCTTTTCTTGTTCTACGGTTCAACCACTTGAACCAGGCTTGTACTACCGCCCGTCTAAAACTACTCAAACTCCTGTAGTTGCCAGTGATACCGTAGTATTGGTAGTGACCACGCAGTTTGGAACACAGAGTCATATGTTGCTCCCGTACTGGGAGATGCATATTCTTCTTGCACCACTCGGTTATGTCCTTAATCTTGGTTCGCAGACGTTTGCATGCTGTTTTCCGTTTGACTACCCAGTTTCCCCTTTTACTTTTTGCCCAGTAGTGGGTGAAACCTAAGAAATCAAATGTCCCTATATCCTTATCTGGTTTAGGATTATCCTTCCATGGTCGTTTAAAGCGAACCCTGTCTTCTTGCTGCCCGGATCAAGCTTTAACCGCAATGGCTGGGTTTCGCTTGTTTCCAAGGTTCGGTCCTTGAGCCGGATCGTAAACGGATGCATCCTGTGGATTACGGCTC
>SLOZ01000289.1 GCA_007132255.1 Limnochordia bacterium
AATCGCCTTTAGCCGCTGTTTGGATCACTCTGACCATCTCAGCAGCCGGCATCGCGATGGAACGAGCAATGGCAAAGGCTATCAAGATGCCTAAAAGTAGAATGGCTAAAACAACCATGATCATCATATTGCGGAGCGTAAAAACTCCTGCGTAAGCCTCATCTACATCCACTTCGACGACCAATGCCACCAGTTCGTCGCCTAACGGAACGACCGCCACGTCTCCGAGCACTTCATTGCCTAGATAGTCTCGGTAACGACCCTGGCGGCTAAAGTCTTCATCACCAGACCGAATCCCTTCGGCCCCCCACTGCACCGCTTGCGTATCTATGGTAGCACTCAACACTGACCCCTGCCGATATTGCCCAAGGCGCGTGTTCGTCAACAACATTCCATCGCGGTTAATTAGGTAGGCATCGCCGGTAGTGCCAATATCCTCCAAACCTTGGTGGATGATTCCGTGAATGTCATTGATAGTTGTGTTCAAGGCCAGCACACCGACAAGTTCACCGTGGCTGCCTTCGCTGTAGATAGGATGTCCTATGACCAATGCGTAGTCGTCAATGAGATTCGAGTAGAAGAGCTGTGACCAAGTAGCGTTACCGGTCAGGGCTCCTTGCACGTAGTCCCGAGTTGAAAGATCGGCTCCAAGCATGCTTTCATCCGTTGAGTAAACCACGCGTCCGTTGGCATCTGTCACAAACGCCAGAGCATATCCATAGAACTCCTGCATGGAGGCACCCCAGACGCTAACTATGGAATCGCGTCGTTCGCGCCAAACGGGACTGTTCAGGTTCCCTCGTTCTTCCTGCAATATGTTCATACTTTGGTAAATATCGCGGGTGCGAGCTGCCACTGAGGCATCGGATTCCCGCTCAGCGAAAAAGTCGTGCAGGGACCCATCCATCAACCCAACAAACATTTGCTGTTGATCATACACTCGATCCCGTATCATATCACTGGCCGCATTGAAACTGTAGACACCGAGACCAATCAACGGAATCAGGCCGGTAAGAATGAACAACAGCATCATTTTCGGCATAACCTTTAGGTTCTTCAGCAAAACGGACACCCCTTCTTTTCTCGTTCTCGTGCAAACCCAGCGGGGCCAGCGGCGGGTTTAACAGCCGCCCCCGGTCTGCGAGCCAGCAGACAATGCATCCAACTCCTCTATTTCCGCACTGTCGGCAAGACGTTCCATGTCGAGTACGGGAAACAGCCGGTCATCCAATTTGCAGATACATGTAACTACGCTATCATGGATGTGATTCAGCGATGATGCAGGGGCTTCCAACGCACCGGCGGGCACACTCAGGACCTCCGATACTTCATTGACAAGATATCCCACCTGGGTGTCCTCGTATTCGACAATCAGGATCTTGCGATTGCCGTCGACAACGTTCTCCACTGCCACACCCAAGCGTTCACCAAGATCTATGATGGGAATTACGATTCCCCGCAGGTTCAAAACTCCCTTAATATGTGCCGGCATTTTGGGTACGCGCACCACTCTCTCTTCTTTGATGATTTCTCGCACTAGTTGGATCGCAACTCCGAACTCATCCGCTCCAACTGTAAACACGACCAACTGTTCAGTCTCGCTGCCGCTTGCCAATTTCACATGGTTTCCTCCCTTGCTGCCTTCGTGAGCACAGCCCCTTAACCGTACGGTTGCGGGGCTGCCACGTGGACACCAATCCCTAACCACGAAGCGAATGCTCATGCCGCCCGTCTGCGAATGTTACAATCGCGGTTGTCTTGTGACGACAAATACCGACCTCCTCTGAATATATGGATCTTTTTGACAATTTTGGATAACCACCGACCTACATAGAACATGATTCTATTGTAGTATCGGCCATTGAGCGTCTGTTCTTTAGCGGATTCTCGCGTAAATTCACCAAAGCTGCCGAACATGGCCACAAGGCCCCCGCTGAGCAGGACCTCGCATTGTAGGCTCACCATCAACGAACTGCTGCAGTGTCCGCAACGGGCATCAAGCAGCCCTGTTGAACAGACGTGTTTCAACGTCCAAAGTGGATCGTTCAATGCGGAGAAACACCTGTTAAACGGCGTTTCGTACTCGGTCGCAAACCACGCATTGCTCTCTAGGAAACAGGGCTGCAAGGCCTCCATTGCAATAAGAAAGACATCCACAACAGCAAAGACGCCTGCAGATAAGGGGCTTCTTTGCCGATCAGTTCTTAGGGGTAGCCACTTCCATCCCACTTCCCGTGATGGCCGTAGGGAAATCGCCACAGCCGGCTGCCGATACGCAATGTTGGCCAGCATGCTCCAAGCATGACTTGGATGTCCCCGCATGATCTCCCACTCCTCGTCCGTGAACGAAGCGGGTTTGAGCAGAATCGAATCATAAATCCCTGTTTTGCCAATGCCATGCAGGAGGCCATCCAGACTGTCAAATCAGTAACACGCTGGTTGTTTGTGGTTCTCCGTTTCGACGTCTTTTGCGTCCACGGCGTAACCCCACCCTTGAATCGAGGCAGCGTAGGCATTCAGCAGTTGCTGTTGGCGCTGACGAAGAACTTCCTCTACACTCTGGCGCGCCCTTAAGTCTGCTGCTAAACCCCAAAATCACGGTATTGAAGGCTGTCACCAGCGCACTGGGTTCGTTAGTGTCTGTGGCCATAGATACCAGCGTGCTCAGTTGACCCTGTCCGCCTCGAGCAGCCGCTTCAGACGGCTCGGTGAGGCTGCGGCCCATCCTTCTCCCCACCCCAAGTACCAACCGAACAGCAGAGTCAACGTAAGAGCATCCGGGACCTCCCTACCTGCCTTGATTAGCCACAAGAACTCGTCGGTAACTGTCAGCACCGCTTACCGAGCTCTCCAACCACATATGTTCGAACGCCATCGCACTTCGCCATGGTTTAGCCAGTGACATCCAGATTCGTTCCCAAATTCGGATCGACGCTGAGCTCCATAACCTGGGCGGACTGGTCAAGCAGTTGTTCCAATTGCTCGCCATTGGCGTCCATCGTGTCCATAGCTGCCTTAACCAGCTTCGTTCCCACAGCGATACTGAGTTCTTGTTGTTTGAGGCTGCAGGCCAAGGCTGTGATCTCTGTGACCATACTTTCACACCACCTTTTTTCGAATCAATATTGCTGTTCCTTACCGTCTTGCATCCGAACATCGCAGCGGCGATTGCCGACCACTGACACGTCCGGGAAATTCTTATCGATGACGTAGGCGAACCTCCAAAAACACATTGATTGTCCGTGGGTCCGAGCAATCAAAGGTACGCTTCAACTGCGGTGTTCTATCGGGATGGGTGGCTCCGGCACCCGTGAACTTGGCAACCGCAGCTTCTAATTCCTTGAGCATCTGGGCGTATACAGCCCGTACATCACGATCACCTGGTGTCTAATCTCCATAGGCTTTTACTTAAGGGTAGTGCGCTGAACAGCACCGCCACAGCCAACCAAAGCGCGATATAATGGCCCATCCATACTC
>SLOZ01000206.1 GCA_007132255.1 Limnochordia bacterium
AACAGCGCCTTAGCAAGGATCCGGGATACGACCCAGGTGCTCTTTGATGTGTTTCACGCCCACGGCCAGATGTATCTCCATCCTGTTAAGGTGTGGAATCGCTATACGCCACAGATGTTCCTACCCCACGCCGTGCTCGGAGAGGCCTTGACCCCAGTCTTCAGCAGTGGTGTTGCAGCAGCTGTGGCGGGAACGGCGCGCCGACATCCGCTGAAAACCCAGACAGCTTCCACGGCACCGTGGAGCAGTGTGTACCAGAAGCTGGTGCAGTATCGGGCCGTCCAGTTGGATTCTGGCCGCGAGTTTCCCGAGATGCTGCCGCTGAAGGAAGAACTGAGCCGGATTCTTTTAGGGTCGCAGCCCAAGACGCAGGAACTGTCCCAGCGCTACCTCACTGTCGATGATCTGATTGCCATTCGGGAGCGAGTGGTGGGTTCGGGACGCATTGGAGGCAAAGCCGCCGGCATGATTTTGGCGCGGGCTGTGCTGCGCCATGGCCACAGCAACTCTGCTCTGGCAGCCGATGTGCTTGAGGACGAGGACTCCTTTTATCTCGGTTCCGATGTCTTCTATAGTTTTTTGGTTCAAAACGACCTGACCCGACTGCGCTGGGAGTTTTCGCGAAGCAGTACGTTGTCCTGGGAAGAGTTTGCTGCCATTGAGCAGCGGTTTCTGCAGGGACAGTTTCCCTGGGATGTCGTCGAGCAGTTTAAGGATGTGCTGGATTATTATGGGCAGGCACCCATCATTGTCCGGTCCAGCAGTTTGCTGGAGGATGGGTTCGGCAACGCTTTCGCCGGTAAGTATCGCAGCGAATTCTGTGCCAACCAGGGCGATCCGCAGCAGCGTTTAGAGGCGTTTATGCAGGCCATCAAAGTGGTCTACGCCAGCTGCCTCAACCCTGATGCCTTGGCATATCGGCGCAAGCGCGATCTGATGGATAAAGATGAACAAATGGCCATTCTGGTGCAGCGTGTCTCGGGAACGCCGTATAAACAGTACTTCTTCCCCAGCGTGGCTGGGGTTGCATTTTCTCGGAATCTGTATGCATGGACGGACACCATCGACCCGCAGCAGGGGTTGGTCCGGATGGTGTTTGGTTTGGGAACGCGGGCTGTGGATCGCGTCAGCAGCGATTACCCGCGGATGGTGTCGCTCAGCGACCCTCTGCTGCGTCCGGAAACGGAACAACAGGCCCGGAAGTACTCTCAGCGGCAGGTCGATGTAATCCATCTCGAGAAGAATCAGCTGCAGACCCTGCCACTGCGGGAACTACTGCAGGACCGGGACTATCCTCAGCTGCCGTTGTTTGTATCCGTGATTCACGATGGCTACCTCAGAGACGTGACGTTTCGCATCAAAAACGAGCCCGTGGTTTTAACCTTCAACAATCTCTTGAAGACTACCAAGTTCCCAGCGGTGTTGGCGGCGATGCTGCAGCAGATCGACTCCGCCTACGGAGGTCCTGTAGACACCGAGTTTACGGCGGCTGTGGGCGCAGATGGCGACGTAAAGATTAACCTTTTGCAGTGCCGGCCTTTGCACCAACCAGCCCTAATGACAGCAGCCACCGCCCAAGAATCCGTGAATGAGGAGCAGGTCTTATTTCGAACGACGAAAACCATTCCCGGTGCGGATACGTCGGGAATCCGATACATTCTTTACGTCGACCCCAAAGCCTACCATGAGGCGCCAGCGGAGCGGAAACGTTCACTGCGGGCTTTGGTAGCGCGAATCAACGGCGACTCAGAAATTGCCGCTGGTAAGGTTCTGATGATGGGGCCGGGACGCTGGGGCAGCAGCAGTATTGACCTCGGTGTCGGTGTGAGTTACGCAGACATCAACCATGCCAGCGCTCTAGTGGAACTGGCCGTCGGTTCAACAGACAGTGTCCCCGAACTGTCCTACGGGACGCACTTCTTCCAGGATCTTGTGGAAGACGGTATCGCCTATCTGCCAGTGTATCCGAAAGACAAGGATTCCTCGTACAACAAGGAATTTTTCCAGGCAGCGCCTAATACGTTACAGCGCTGGATCAGCAATGCCCAGGCATACAGTGGTCTTGCTAAGCTTATCGATGTCTGTGCCTATACGCAAGGACAGACTGTCGGGGTCGTGATGGATGTAAACACGTTGAGTGGACTTTGTTATTTGGAAACCAACAACGGTGGCGTCACCAGCGACGACTCGACCAAGTAGAGGTTCAGCAGGACATGACCTTGATGCAACGCAAGCCGACCTTGGGCAATACCATCAGACGGGTTGGAGGTTTGGCAGGAACGGTACATTCACAGTGGGAGGAACGCGTATGGAAAACTTTGATGGGAACGGGTATTTTTGGCAGGGAGAACGAGTCCGACTGCGGGCTCATCGACCGGAGGATTGGGAGCAGAAATACCAGGAGTTCCTTGACTCGAACAATCGCAGAATCCTCGAATACGGTTTGGATCTGCCAGAGACACCGGAGCAGTATCGCAGGTATTATCAAGGCGATAACGACGTTCGCGAAGGGAATCGTTTATCCTTCGCCATTGAAACCCTGGAGGGAGAGTTTGTAGGTTGGGTAAACGTGTTCTTGGGAGATCCGCGGCATGGTGTTTTCAGCTGCGGCATGGGCATTTTTCATGCTTTCCGCAAGCAGGGCTATGGGGAAGAAGCCATGCGCCTTGTCCTGCGCTATTGTTTCCAAGAACTGCGCTACCAACGCTGTAGTGCTGAATGCTTGGCGTCCAATACAGCATCGATCAAGCTGCAGGAGCGGTTGGGATTCGTCCGGGAAGGGTTGCGGCGGCGGGTTTTATTCACCAACGGCCAATACCATGACGAGTACGTGGCAGGCCTGTTGTGCGAAGAATTTGAGGCTAATGATGCCAAGGTTGTGCGTTAGCCAGCGCGGCAAGGGCGCAGTTCACATCCCACGTCCGTGGAAGAGTCGCCACAGTCGTTGGCTGCCGGCCGATAGACCGGGATTTGTGATCTGTTTTCCCGCTTCAAGAATGGATCTTTGATCAAGCTGCCTGTTGACCGTCGGGGGCTTAGCCGGCAGACTCGCCACAGATATGCGGCTAACAAGAGGAAATTCGGACTCCGTGGCGGCAGGATTCTGCAGAGTTTTGACTAATGTATTACTATGATATTGATAAAGCATCTCAACAGAAAGAATGGCGAAGCTGCCTGGCAGCGATTCCCAGATCTTAGGGGGAGGCTCGTGAGGCGGTGATGGGGAGGTGGATGCCTGTAACAATGTAAGCCAGAACAGGTCACTGTCAGAATCCGGTTAGATTACAGTGGAACCATGCGTTACTAATCTTTTCGAGGAGTGGTATTGTGAATCAAAAAATTCTGCGAACCCTAGGTTTCTCGCTGGTTGTTGTGTTGTTGTTGGCTGGTGGCAATGCATTGGCTTTGGACACGGTGGTCGGTGAGACAGAGACCTATCTGGATGCAGCACGGGAAAACATTCGCACCAAAGAAACAACCGCCGGTAACTTGGTCATCGACGCTATGCGCGAATTTACGGGTGCCGATATCGGCATCACCAACGGTGGCGGCATTCGCGAAGCCATCGAGGCAGGCCCAATTACATTGGAAGACGTTTTGACCCTGCTGCCATTCGAGAACTCTGTGGTCACCGTGGAACTGACCGGTGCTGAAATTTGGGCCGTCCTAGAACATGGTGTCAGCCAGTTTCCTGCGTTGTGGGGTGGCTTTCCACACGTCAGCAATCTCGCGTTCACCTTCGATGCCGGTCAACCAGAGGGTGAACGGGTTGTCGAAGTCCTCTATGAGGAAGAACCCATTGATCTGGAAGCTGTATTTGTGGTCGTCAGCAATGGCTTTTTGACCAGCGGTGGCGACGGTTTCGAAATGATGATGAAGCCGGCTTTGGAAGACTTCGGTGATATGCAGGAAATTCTCATTGCTTATCTCCAGGAGAACAGCCCAGTGGCTCCCGAAGTCGAAGGTCGTATTACCATGATTGGTGAGCCTGTGGAAGAATAGATCGCCTGTTTGCAGACGTGTGTGCCCGGCGCCGACGGCGTCGGGCACCTTCCATAACACTAGGCGCTATTTTTCTTGGTGCTATCGCATTCGAATGCACCCAAGCTGCGAGGGAGGCAAATCCATGAATGGTCTACGATGCTCATCGTTGTTAATGCTTTTGCTGGTATTTGGTGTGCTGCTTGGAAGTACGGCCGGGGCGCAATCAGGGGCTATCCGCATCGGTTCGGATCTACAGCTGTTTGTGGACGATTACCTCATTGCTGAGTTCGTCGGAGGAGCACAGCTGCAATTGCACCATCCGGTGGCCCAGGAAGTTGTGTTCACCACGGGAGACCACCCCTGGGAGGGCAGTTCCACTGCTTACGGGACAGTGTTTCAGGATGGCGATCTTTATCGTATGTACTATCGTACCCATCAATTTGATATGACGTTTAACATCTATCCCCGCTTTCATACCACGGAATCCGTCTATGTGTACGTGGAGAGCACGGATGGGATTCATTGGACGAAACCCAGTCTGGGATTGGTGGAGTTCGATGGTTCCACAGACAACAACATCCTGTGGAAGGGACCGCAGTTTGCCCCATTCCGAGACACCAATCCAAACGCAGCCCCAGAAGCGCAGTACAAAGCCGTGGGCGGTTCTCCTATGTATGCTTACCAATCGCCGGATGGTCTGCGTTGGGAACGGATGCAGGAGGCTCCCATCATCACGCAGGGATCCTTTGGCTCGTTGAATTTGGTCTTCTGGGATGACGTCCGCCAGGTTTATCGGGCCTATTGGCGGGATCGTTATCTCAATGTGCGGACCATCATGACAGCCGTATCCGAGGACTTTTTGAATTGGAGCGAACCTCGGCGCATCGTGTATGAGGCTCCGGATGGATTGCCAGCTCCGAATTTTGACATGTACACACAGAATGTGTTCCCCTATCACCGGAACCCATCACTTTTATTGGGAATGCCAGATCTGTACATGGACCAAGAATGGCCGGAAGCGCTGGCCATGGATGTCGATCCCGGCCTTGCTATGAATGATCCCACGTATGATCCGCAGGAGCGGGAGTGGCTAAAGATGCGGATGCATCGTTCGGCGGCGGCTGTCCGGAATCCGCTGTTCATGAGCAGTCGCGACGGAGAGACGTTCTTCCGTTATAACGAAGCATTTCTCCGTCCTGGTCCGGAACAACGGGCGGCTTGGGGTTACTACGGATCCGGAGCGTTCTGGGGAATCGTCGAGACCGAATCGACATCGGTTCCGGGTTACCGCGAGCTTTCCCTGTACACCGTGGAAAGCTTCCAATACGGTCGTCATGCCAATATTCGTCGGCATACAATTCGTCTCGACGGCTTTGTCTCGGTCAATGCTCCGTTTCGCGGTGGGGAGATTATTACGGAACCGATCATGTTCGACGGCAACTATCTCGTCATCAATTTTGCGACTTCGGCCCACGGCAGTGTGCGCGTTGAGATGCTGGATGAGCGTGGTCAGCCCATTCCTAATTTGACGTTGGCCCATTCGCCATTGATTCGCGGCGATCACACGGAGCGTGTGGTGCGCTGGCGAGATCCCCAAGGTGGCCGGGAACGAACCGATGATCTGAGTCACTTGGCCGGGCGACCAATCCGAATCCGCTTTGTTCTTGAAGATGCCGACTTGTTTTCGTTTCAGTTCCGGGCGCGTAACTAGGAGTCACGAGCTTGAAGGAGGAGATGTTTCGTGAAACGTATGATAACCGTGCTCATCGTTTTGCTGCTGATCACTGGTTCAGCTGCAGCCGTTTCGCAGGTAGATTTGGTGATTCTACACACCAATGATATGCACGGCCGTATTGAACCCGATTTGGACAACGCTATCATGGGTATGCCGTATATAGCGGCGTTAGTGGCCCAATACCGGGAACAGTACCCTAATGTGTGGGTTATGGACGCTGGCGATACAATCCACGGGCGACCCATCACGGATCGGCTGTATGGCGAGAGTACCATCGAAGCCATGAACATGGCGGGTTATGACTTCATGGCACCGGGTAATCATGATTTCAACTTTGGCTATGATCGCTTGATGGCCCTGGAAGAACAGATGGAGTTTCAACTCTTGGCAGCCAACGTTTATAAGGATGATGTCCAGCTGTTCACACCCTATTCTGTTCAGGAAGTGGCGGGCAAACGTGTGGGTATTTTGGGCCTAGCAACTTCTGACACGTATACCACGACCCATCCAGACAATATTCGCGATCTGGAATTTCGCGATATGGTGAGTACAGCGCAGCACTATGTTGATATTCTGCGCAGCGACTATGGTGTGGACATGGTCATTGTCCTAGGTCACGTGGGCTTTGGCCGTAACTATCCATCCACCGACATTACTGCCGCCGTCTCAGGAATTGATCTCTTCGTTGACGGTCACAGCCATTCTACGCTTCCGGAAGGCGAAATGCACAACGGGACGTTATTTGTCCAAGCCAATGAGTATTCGCACTATCTTGGGAGGGTCTATATTGACCTGAGCGGTGATGAACCGGTCATGGCAGCATCACTGATACCAGCCGCGGATGCTTTTGCGGTAGAACCTGTGGAGGCCGTTGTCGAGTACCTTGCTGAAGCGAGGGTTGAAGTGCGTCGTCGTTTATTAGGTAACTAAATCTGCGATTGCGCATCCTGTGGCCAGTCGAGGACCATGGTTTACTGTCAGTGCTGCCTTTAGAGTTATGCGAGGCTGTCTAACCATGCGAAGACGTAATCCCATAATCTGGATAAACAGCCCCTCCGAGTCTCTGGAAGGGCTGTTTTCATTATATTATATCGTGTGTTGAAAAAAGTCGTTGTACTTGAGGCAGACAGGACCCGTGGTTTTCCAACAAAATTTCCAGAACCGACCTTGCCAAATGCCTTGGAAGACGTCGAGCTCAGCTCTTGGCTGAAAAATGACGCTTGCAGCAGGAATCTCAATCGTATAAGTTGAATAATGAAATATGTGTACGGTAGTTGGTTTTCGAGCTCGACTGTTGATGTTGATGCGAGTGCTTTTTAATGGGTGCTCGTTGGGGCCTTGGTCACGGAGATTCATTGATGGAAGTTTGCAGTTTTCAATCTATCCTCCGAGGATTCCCTTTCGACTGGACTCCTAAGCAGCAGCAATTGCTTGAACGACGGTTCGGGATACGAAACCCCAAGAGCGAAGCTCAGCCACGGCTGAAGTATAGAATTAGGGAGTGTTTGGTTTGGAACTATTGTTTTCATCAGGATTGAATGCGTTTGGTCGGCGTGGTGATCATTCCCGTGGATCAATGGAAGAAAAAATTGTGAATGCCACTCAGGTCCATGGTCTGACGGGAGTTGAGGTGAACACTCCAGAACATGTGACTGCGATGCCTGCACTTGGATTGAAGAAATTCGTTGCCGACCAGGGTCTTGCGGTGACCTGCGTCAATCCGCGGTTTGACAGAGACCCCCTGTGGGCTCGCGGTGCCTTTTCGCACCCCGACGGGCCGACTCGTCAAAAGGCCGTGGATGCGGCGAAATTCGCTGTGGATACGGCAGCAGCGCTTGACTGCAATCACATTTGCATCTGGCCCGGCACCGATGGCTTTGACTATCCGTTTCAGCAGGACTATGAGCGGGCTTGGGACCAGCTGGTGGATGGCTTACGCCAAGTAGCGCAGTACAATCCCAGTGTCCAGGTGGATTTGGAATACAAGATCTGGGAGCCGCGACGTTTCAGCTTCCTTCGCGATATTGGCACAACACTGGAAGCCATTCGCGATTGCGGTGTCGGCAATATGGGTGTTACATTGGATTATGCCCATGTTTTGATGGCAAAGGAAAACATTGCCTGCAGTGCAGCTTTGGCCCGCCGCAATCAGGTTCTGTCCAATATCCATCTCAACGATGGCTATGGCGAAGCAGACGATGGCTATATGGCTGGTTCCACCCATCTAGTAGAGACCATGGAACTGCTGCAGTATCTGCATGCGGTGGACTATGGCGGCTGGCTAACATTTGATTTGTTCCCGACCCATGAGGATCCCGTGCAGTTCTGCCAGAACAGTATTGACAATGTGCGTTGGCTGCACCAATTGGCGATCAGTATCGATCTGGAGGAACTTGCGCAACTGCGAGCTACCATGGATGCCAATGGCGTTCAGCGTCTGGTACGTCAAACCATGTCCCAATCCGTTCTCCCGGGACAATGACCAACTAAAGCACTGATGTCCAGAGAGAGGGGTCTTGTTATGGCGACTGCACCAGGCAGCGATAAAAACCAATTGGTTCTGCTAGAACTGCGGCGGCTTTTACCCAGCTTGCACCCGAAAGAGACCATTTTGGCGAAGTTCATCCTCGACCATCCTGTGGAAGTACGTGATATGAAGATCACGGAGCTGGCAGACCGAGTTCAGGTAAGTCAAGGGCTGATTGTTCACTTTTGTCAGCGTATCGGTCTTTCTGGGTTCATAGAACTCAAACGAGTGTTGAGCGAGGCCGGTACCTTCTGGCCGGACGAAGAAGTGACGGCGGCACACAATCCGATCGAGGTGTTCCAAAAGACCTTTGAGCAATCGATTCAAGCTATGAATGATACGCTGCAGGCGGCAGATATCGCGTCGGTCCAGAGTGCTGCCGAGATGATTCGCGATGCTGCCGGTGTCGAACTTTATGGCGTGGGCGGTTCTGGTGCCATTGCCTTAGATAGTTATCACAAGTTCCTGCGCATTGGGTTCCCCTGTGCTGTCCACACCGAGGCTAATCTTCAACTCATGAGCGCTTCGCTCTTAACACCAAGCCACGTCGCCATTGGCATCTCTCATTCCGGACGCACCAATTCTGTGGTGGACAGCCTGCGGTTGGCAAAAGAGCGCGGTGCGGCCACCATTGCCATCACCAATTTCAAACAGGCTCCGATTCAACAGTATGCCGATGTCTGTCTGTACTCCGCAGCCCGAGGTGATGCCTTAAATAGCGAGAATGCCACTGCTCGCTTGGCGCAGCTGGCGATTCTAGATTCCCTCTATCTATATGTTGCCCTGCAGCGCAAAGACGGTATCGCCAACTTACAGCGGACTATCGAAGCCGTACGTCATACTCGCTACTGATACCATGGATCCGAACACGCTAGCGTCCTGGAGAATGGGGTGTCGAACGATGAACTATGCTGAGCAATTTCGTTTGGGTGCCGTCCAAGACAACAAGGCTTTCCCAGATCACCGACGATTCCTTAAGCAGGTCATAAGCTGGGGATTTCTTTGGGTAGAGTTTAAGTATGAACGGGCCCTAGATCCGGATAACCAGTTGCTAGGGCCTCTAGGTGCCGAGCTTGGGCGCATGGCTTCGCGCGCCGGACTTGGCGTTTCGGTGCATGCACCCTACGATGAGAAGGAACCGATCAATCTTGGCGATGAAGACAGGACTGTGCGGGTGAACAGTCGCCGCGCTGTCCGGCAGTCGCTGGAGTTTGCGGCCAATGTGGGCGCTTCGTACGTAACGATCCATGGAAGCTATCAGTGGTTTCCCGATGCCGATGCCAGCTTTCAACTCCCGCTGCGACTGCGCGTGTCACAACTCCAGTATGAAACCATGCGGGAACGGTATCTTGAAGAGCTATCGGCCCTCTGTTGGCAGGCGAAAGCGGCAGGCTTGACGATGGCTGTGGAGAACTTTTACGACTCGCCGCTGGGGCGCGGTAAGGTGAAGTTTCCCGTACGCCCAGATCAGGTTCGCCATTGTTTGGACGCCATTCCGGACAATCTGGGATTCATGTACGATCTAGGGCATGGCAATTCCTTGGGTATGCATCCAGCAGATTTTTTGGATATGGTTGGTCCCAGACACCTAATGGGAACCCACATCCACGACAATGATGGCAGCAAGGATCAGCATTGGGTGGTAGGCGAAGGAACCATCGATATGTTAGGGTTTCTGCTCTTTGCCAAACAGCGGCAGTTAACATTTCCGTTGAATCTGGAGTTGAAGAATGAAGACGATCTGTTAGCGAGTCGAGGTGCGCTGCAAACGTTGTTGCAGAAAATCGCAGATTCCTGAAAAAGATAGGTGAATTGGCAGGTAATCTCAATGGAGTTGTCTAATCATTGAAAATAGGAAGCTTTGTTGTGGTGGGACATTGACGAGCAATAAAAAAACAAGTCTTTTTGTAGGTTTTGTTCCTGCCAGCACAATCTTTCGATCCTGTGACACAGTTCATCTTTTAATTTGGAACAAAGAGTAATGAAATGAAAGGGGCGATGCAGGTAGAAACGATTCGTGATGTCGGATTCTATACTTGAAGAATTCTTTTTAGGAGGAGATCGTATGCTGAAATTCTTTAAACATGTCGTCATTGCTGCTTTGGTGATGGGTCTTGTGGCCGGTGCAGGCTCTGTCTTGGCTGCTGAGTTAGACGCATGGCTGCAGAGTGCGGAATTGGGTGAATACCAGCCTGTTGCAGAGGATTGGGACGCTATTGCTGAGGCTGCTCAGTCTGAGCCACCGTTGACTCTGTACACCGACACTAGTCGCGCTTTTCCCGTGGTGGAACAGTTCAACGAATTGTTTGACGTCGAAGTGGAAGCCATTAACCTGCGCGGTTCGGAGATTATCGAGCGTGTTCGCCGGGAGTGGGATGCTGGCCTTTACAATGCCGGTGTCGTCATGATGGGCAGCGCAGCCTTGGTCTACGATCAACTACTCTCCCGCAATGCTGTAACTCGCTATGTACCTCGTGAGATGGAAGCCGTGATCGATCCTCGGTCCACGGATCCTTTGCTGGTTCATCGTTACAGTGTCGGTGTTTGGTATTATAAGAACGCGGATAACCCGGGACAACCGCCCTATGAGAACATTTGGGAAATGACTACCGATTCATGGAACAACCGGGTAGCCATGAGCAGTCCGTTGGCATCTGGAACAACCATGGAGTATTTCATCGGTTTGGTGTCCAATCATGAACAGATGGAAGCCATGTATGAAGAGTACTTCGGAGAACCCATTGAACTGACCACCGAGAACGCGGGCTTTGAGTTCATTAAGGGACTCTTGGAGAACGATGTTCGTCTAGTGACCAGTTTTCGGGACGTGGCTGATGCTGTAACCCGTGCCGATGATCATTTTGCGGGCTTCGGTTCACAGTCGGCTTACCGGCAGGTCGTAACCGGTGAGTATGACTTTGAACTGGATACCCAGATCACTCCGGCGGTCCTTTCACCCCGCTTGATCGGTATCGGTACCTATACTGAAAGCCCGAATACCGCTAAGCTTTTGATTCGTTATCTGACCAGTCAAGAAGGCGGCGATCCCTGGTGGGGAGCTGACTTCCCGGCTAATCCTATGGTCGAACAGACCGGTGCAATGGCGGATCTGAATCTGGAGAGTTTCGACAAGCTTTGGGACACGCCCCTCGACGAACAACTGTATCTCCGGGATCAGATTACCGACTTCTTCATCCTGTACCAATAACCTAAGACCGCACGAAGGGGCAGTGATCTGCCCCTTCGTCGACCTTTCCAAAGATAGGGGTGAACGCATTGAGTACTCGAAACCAAGCCCTAACACCAGCGGAACGCCGTTTGTACTGGAAGAATAAGACTCTGCAGTTGCTGCGCTCGCCCCGCTTTGTCATGGGTTGGATTTTTGTTATCGTTTTTGCCTATTTGATCCTTGTTCCCTTGGGAGAAATTGTTATTTCAACATTCCAGGTACAGGAAGGGGACACCCGCCGTATCGGCGCCGAAGTGGGCCAGTGGACATCGTATTATTGGGAGCGCACCCTCACGGGGCCACTAAGCTATCGCATTTTTTGGGAACCACTGCGCAACACGCTCTTTATAACGTTTTCTTACACAGCGTTGGCTATGCTCATCGGCATCTCGCTAGCATGGCTGATTGTGAAGACCGATATGCCATTCCGTAAGTTTATTGGGGTGGTGGCTATCATCCCCTACATTCTGCCCTCATGGACGTTAGCGCTGGCCTGGACTACCTTGTTCGGCAATCATCGGGTCGGAGTGGGTGCGGCCGGGGTCGTGCAGAATTTTTTGGGCATTGTACCTCCAGATTGGCTGGGTTACGGGCCGCTGCCCATTATATCGGTGCTGGCCATCAACTATTTCGCCTATACGTTTCTCTTAGCTTCGTCGGCCTTTGCTACGATCGACAGTCGCTTAGAGGAAGCGGCTATGCTGCACGGTATTCCGCAGCATACCATCATGCGTTCGATTACCCTGCCCATTATCTTGCCGGCCTTGGGCTCGGCCTTCATTCTAACCTTTGCCAAGGGTATCGGTACCTTCGGAGTGCCGGCGTTTTTGGGAATTCCAGTGCGCTATAATGTCATAGCCACATCACTGTACCAGGCCGCTGGCATGGGTCGCTTCGGTGACGCCTTCGCCCTGACTCTGATTCTTGTGCTCATGGCTGCTCTGGCGATTTTCATGAACAACGTCTTAATCGGTAAACGGCGTCAGTTCACGACCATGACGGGGAAGGGTTCTAGCTATCGTCGCATTCCTTTAGGAAAATATCGTTATCTTGTAGGTGTGGGCGCAGCCGTCTTCGTAGGTGTTACGGCCTTTCTGCCGATTATGCTCTTGGTCTGGCAGAGTTTCCAGTTGAACTTAGGTGACTTTTCGGCTAGCAATTTGACCTTGACCTACTGGACAGGAAGTATTGATGGTATGGAGGGAATTCTTGTTAGTTCTCGGGTACGAGGGGCGGCCTGGAATAGTTTCCGTTTTGGTCTCACTGTCGCTACGTTCACGGCCTTCGTTGGTATTCTGATTGGTTATGTGGTGGCCAAAGGTCGCGGCAGCTTGCAGGCTAAACTGGTGGAACAGATGTCGTTCATACCGTATGTGATCCCTGGAATTGCCTTCGGGGCCATTTATCTGACCATGTTTGCACAGCCAAGGGGTCCGATTCCTTCGCTGTATGGAACGATCTGGATTGTAATCTTGGCGTTTTCTGTTAACCGCCTGCCCTTTGCCAGTCGTTCTGGCATCGCCTCTATGATGCAAATCGGCGGATCGTTGGAGGAAGCCGCGGAAATCCATGGAGCTGGTTTTTGGACTCGCATCCGGCGGATAATGTTCCCGTTGAGCAAGAAAGGCTTCGTGACAGGTTTCATTCTGTCGTTCATTTCGAGCATCG
>SLOZ01000371.1 GCA_007132255.1 Limnochordia bacterium
CATTGTAGTAGTATTGAGCTGCCATACTCACAGAAAAGAGACCATCAGGGTCGGGACGACTGAACTGAAAACCGGCCGTGGCCTGCACGATCCAATCCTCACGACGAACGGCAGCCAAATCGCCCTGCTGATCCAGTTCGACGAAGGTTCTATCCGACCCTTTGCTGAGCACCGCTTCGCCAAATAGGTCAATGTTGGCGATGGAAGTCGACAAAGTCAGCATGCCACGGGGCACCCGGTCGGCCCGGTAGAAACCGCCGACGCCAATCTCGCTGCGGCCCACCACAAAGGTAGCTCGCGGGGCCAATGCGACCTGATCCAGCGAGTCTGCCCCATCAAAGAGCGCGAACAAATGGTAGTCCTGGCGGCGTTGGGGCACATGAATCCGCAGCGCCACAGGACCTTCCCGGGCTGCGTCCGGCTCCTCCGGATCCAAGCGGCCAACACTGATCACATCTGCCGGACTGAAGAAATAGCCCACACCCCAGCTGACGTTTTGCTTACCGGCACGAAAGTACACCGAATTGTCGTAGTTCCAGTCGGCGAAGAGTTCCGCTAACTCCAACGAAAACTCAGCGTCGTCAGAGGCATCAAGAGAAAAATCCCCTCGAGCCAAGAAACGTGTATCCACGGTAGGCCGAGCATCGAGATATACCTGTCCATTCAGCGAAGCCCGAAAATCCGGTTCCAAGATGGTATCTTCCAGGGGAGCCGAGTAGTTCAAACCAAACTGAACCCGCCCACCGATATCGATGGATTCCTGGCTGAGCAGAGCCAGTGCATGGTCTGTATCGGCTGCTTCATCGGTCACTGACACTTCACTGCTGAAAGGATCATCATCAAACAAAGTGTCCCAGTCATCGGCTTGCACCGCGGTCGCAGCCAACAACAGCAGCAGCGGTACGGCCAACAGCACATAAGGTCGTCGCATTTTGGTTGTCCTCCTCAGCGTCATCGGTTCACCTGCTCTAGGTAGGCGCGCGTGAACACATAATCAGGAATGGGATTCACCGACATCTCTTCCATAGTAATCTGGGTGCGCTTGCCTTCCACTAACTCATCCACGAAGATCATCTGGCGCGGTATAATGTTTTCACCGACACGGGCATAGCTGGGAAACAGCGATGTCCGCATCAGGCGCTGATTTAGCGAATACTCCTCGGACTTCAAAAGCAAGGAGGTGTCCTTCGTCACCCAAATCTTCACATACGGATACGTGACGCCGTCATGCAGCGCCTCTAAGGAAATGACATACACTTGGTTAGCGCCCAGCTGACCTTCGCTGTACTCGGTGATATCGTAATCATCAGCGTACGTCCAGGCCGCGAAGTCGGAATTGCGAGCATCCGAATCCTGAAACGCTTCCTTCAAAGAAGTGTGGGCAAACTTGCGTGACGATGGGTCGTAAAACCAAAGATTGTCCCCATCCATAAGATAGCCTTGCCCTCTCCGTGTTCGGGGTTCTTGGATCACCATGGCATATTGCTCTTCGCGATCGCGGCGAAACTGGCGCACTACGGTCTTCTCCAGCCCGTTCTCCGGATCTTCTGTAATCATGGTCATTACGGCCGAAAAATCCACACCATCAAATGTCGTGAGGACATCTAACTCCCGAAGAATTTCGCGAAGATGAGCGAACTCATCGGCAGCTACAGCTGCGGGTTGAAGCAGGGTGAATAGAACCAATAAACTCAATGTTCCCAGCCATTTTCTCATCGTTCTCATACCTCCAGTAATTGCCTAAAAATGACTACCCAACGCCTTAATGGGCGATAATTTGGCCGCCGACTTAGCTGGCCAATGGGCTGCCGACAAACAAATGGCCAGCATAATGGCTAAATAAAGCAGAATCGAGCCGCCACTGACACTAAACGTGAAACGTCCTTGGGATAAGAAAAACTGCAGTCCCGGTGTGGTCACATTCCACAGCGCCAGCCCCGCCATAGCCAGCAGGGCCAGAACCAAGCCCATTAAGCCACCCAAAAGACCCAGCATGCCGGCTTCAGCTAAGAAAATCCGGCGCACCATGGGCTGCTGCATGCCCAACGCCCGCATGGTTCCAATTTCCTTTGTCCGTTCCAGGACGATCATTCGGAATGTGTTGGTGATGCCAACCATGATGATGATCAACAGAACCGCAAACACGCCGAGGGCAATACTGTTCAAGACGCTGACAATAGCTTCCACTGGTTCCATAATATCGTTGATGGTGGTAATGCTGTAGCGCACACCTTCCCACGGTTCCACAACCTCACGAGTTGTGGCGCCGCCAAAAAATGGCCCACCACCCATTCCTTCCATGTCTTGCTCATCCGTCTGTTCGGAGCGTTCGCGGACAGGAAGCACGTCACGAAACGATGCAGCTACGGAGTCCACTGCTTCCATATCGTGCAAGAACAAATTCAGCGACTGGTAGCTGCCCGGTGACAGATTCACCAAGGTGTTCAGGTACTCCAGATGACCGTAGGCGGCTGACATACCCAGTTCTGCCTGGTCTTCAATAAGAGCGGCCACGCGGAACTCACCGACATTCTGTTGCCCGGTAACCGTATCCATGCGCATAAGCACAGACTCGCCGACATTCACGCCTAAACGATTGGCCAGTGAAACTGGCAGAATCATGGCGTCGGTTTGCTCTAGTATAGTTTCCACGCTGCCATCTACGACGGCTAAAGACTGCAGCAGTTGCTGTTCCGCAGCAAAGTCTACGCCGTACATGAGCTGCAATCCTTGTCTAGAGCCAAAGATTACCGTGCCGAAAGTCTGTGACCTTCGAGTCACCAACGCAATTTGATCGCTATGGCGTTGGAGAAGCGCCTCCAAAGGAACATCATCGCCCATGCGCGATATGATCTGGCCACTGTCGGTGATCTCCTGACCGCTCAAGAACACGTGTCCCCCTAAAGCATTGGAGAAGTTATCCCGAACATTGCCCACCATGCCACCGGTAAAGCCATTCACCAAGGTGATCATCAGCATGCCGAAAGCAATAGCTCCGGCCAACAGCATCGTTCGCTTCTTCTGCCGGAATATATTGCGAAACGCCGTTTTCAATATAGTCTTCATAGGATCACCTCTCTACTCACTCTGAATGGCCGTTACCGGCTGGGTTCGCAGAACAATGGATGTTGGATAGAGACTGGCCGCCACCGCCACCAACATAACCAGGAGCAGCGACGTCAAAACCGCAGACATAGATAGGGTAGGATACAGCACTGGTCCGCCGAAAATGATCTCAAAAAAGATATTGGGTGCGCTGATCCCTGTAGCATTCAAGATGGCGAGGACAAGCCCACCAATGGCCACACCAGAAACTCCGAAGATCCCCGAAATAAGAAGGGTTTCCCAGAGAATCATGCGGCGGATAAACGACTTTTGGGCCCCGATGGCCCGCATGGTACCAAACTCAGCCATGCGCTGCGTCACCGAAATGACCAGTGTGTTCATGATAATGATCACCGCCACCAC
>SLOZ01000356.1 GCA_007132255.1 Limnochordia bacterium
ACTAACGCTTTTTGAGATACAGTCCTGTAAACAGGACTGTTCCGAAACGTGCTTAACGAAGGCGGCTGTACCTAGGTCCCCGGTGAACAGTTAGGAGCCAGGCTGTTCCAACGGGGTTACCATTACTAACGCTTTTTGAGATACAGTCCTGTGGGAGGTTATTGTTAGAATGTCGTACATGATAGATAAGATTGACCGGGTTCTACCGCTGGTAGGAAAGCCGGCCAGATACACCAACAACGAGCACAATGCGGTTCACAAGAACTGGGACTCTGTTGACGTTACTATGGTCTTAGCGTTCCCAGATATCTATGAAGTAGGGATGGGCCATCTTGGCTTCAAAATTCTGTATCATTTAATCAACCAGCGTAGTGACGCACTTGCGGAGAGAGTCTACGCTCCCTGGGTAGACATGGAAGAGAGGATGCGGAATGCAGACATCCCCTTGTTTGCTTTGGAATCTAAGCGCTCTATTGCCGACTTCGATATCATTAGGTTTACTCTGCAGTATGAAATGAGCTACACCAACATCCTCAACATGTTAGATTTGGCAGGCATCCCACGCAATTCAACCGCCAGAACAGACAAAGATCCGCTGGTTATTGCTGGCGGCCCTTGTGCCTTCAACGTCGAACCGATGGCACCTTTTTTCGATGCGGTCGTATTGGGTGAGGCGGAAGAAGTCATGCATGAGGTTTTGGACGCTGTAAAATTGGGCAAGGCCAATGGACATGGAAGGGATCAGGTGTTAGAAGCGTTGGCAACCATTTCCGGTGTTTATGTTCCCAGTTGGTATCAGGATACGATTGATGAAAATGGAGTTTTTGACCGGCTCGACCCCATTCATGACAAAGCGCCACTTTCCATCCAAAAGCGGGTCATTGCCGATCTAGAAGCCCTACCATCACCTGATGAGTTTGTTGTGCCGTATATTGAGGTCGTCCACGATCGAGTCATGGTCGAGGTGATGCGTGGCTGTACCCGGGGTTGTCGCTTTTGCCAGGCGGGAATGCTCTATCGACCAGCGCGTGAGCGCAGCGTTGAGGCATTGAAAGACCAAATTCGGACTCTGTTGGCATCGACAGGTTATGATGAAGTGTCGTTAACGAGTTTGTCGACTGGGGATTACTCTTGCATTGGGCAGCTGGTAACCGAATTGGTGGAAGAACATGAAGGTACGGGAACCGCCTTGAGCTTGCCGTCGCTGCGAGTGGATTCGTTCTCGGTCAACTTAGCTCAGCAAATTCAACGGTTTCGGAAGACTGGCTTGACATTTGCACCGGAGGCGGGAACCCAGCGACTGCGCGATGTTATTAACAAAAACGTTCGCGAGGAAGATCTTCTGGAAGCAGTCGGGGGTGCATTTGCGGCTGGTTGGCATCAGATCAAATTGTACTTCATGATTGGGCTGCCCAGCGAGACGATGGAAGATATCGCTGGTATTGCCGAGCTTGCCCATAAAGTATTGGCTGTTGGTCGTAAACACCAGAAGTCCGGAAAGAAGCGACCAACAGTAACCGTGAGTGTTTCATCGTTTGTTCCGAAGGTCGGAACCCCGTTTCAATGGGATGCGCAGGACACCCCCGAAGTTTTGCGAGAAAAGCAGCGGCGACTGCGCGAACAGCTGAAACATCCTGGTATTCAGTTCCAATACCATGACGTGGAAACCAGTTTTTTGGAGGGCGTCTTCGCTCGCGGTGATCGGCGATTAGCGCCAGTGATTGAGCGAGCGGTGGACAAAGGCTGTCGCTTTGATGCTTGGTCAGAGGAGTTTCGGTATGATGATTGGCTGGCCAGCTTCGCCGAAGAAGGTATCGATCCTACAGAGTATGCACAGCGGCAGTTCAGTAGAGAAGAGACGCTGCCTTGGGATCATCTGGATTCCGGCGTCAGCAAGGCGTTTCTTTGGCGGGAACACGAAGCTGCTTGGAACGCTAAGACCACGGATGATTGTCGCTTAGGTGATTGTACGGGCTGTGCGGTCTGCTTTGCACTTGGTGTGGAAAACCGCGTACAGGGGGTGGGCGACCGTGGCTAAAGTACGGGTACGGTTTCACAAAGGTAAAGCGGTTAAGTATCTGTCGCATTTAGATATTCTGCGAACCTTTGAGCGAGCACTTCGCCGAGCCGGTATTCAGATGCTCTATTCCGAAGGCTTTCATCCAAAACCGAGATTGGCCTTCGCATCGGCGCTATCCGTCGGTGTCACAAGCGAAGCGGAATACGCCGATTTTGAGGTTGTAGAAGGCCAAACTGCGGCCTTTGTCATGGAGCGGTTAAACCGGGTATTGCCAGACGGATTGAAGATCGTGGAGGCGGAGTCGGCCCCCGCTTCGGCAGCAGCTCTGATGGCCGTTGTCAATGCGGCATCGTATAAGCTTCACGTTCACAAGGTGGATCCCGAGTTGGGAGAGCGTATCCAAACGCTGCTTAACAAAGAAGAGATTTGTGTTGAACGACAAGGGAAAAAGGCGCTGCGAACCTTGGATATTCGACCGTGGATCTATGAACTGCGTCTGGAAGGCAGCAGCATCTGTCTAGACGCCGCCTCGGGGTCTGCGGGGAACTTACGCATTGAAGAAGTACTGAGTCTTCTAGATCTTGACTTCGCAGACGTCGAGGTGCATCGAACGGGTCTATGGGTTCGCAGCGATCAATCGTTGACGGGTTTACTTTCTGGGGGGACAGCTTGATGGAACGCAAAATCATCATTTCCTCGGTGATCAACCAGATCTTAGTGGGTATTGTGGAAGATCAGACATTGGCTGAGTTCTTTGTAGAGCGCGAGAATCAACAGCGAACAGTGGGTAGTATTTTCAAAGGACGCGTGGAAAACGTACTCCCGGGAATGTCTGCGGCATTTTTGAACATTGGTTTGGAGCGGAATGCGTTTCTCTATGTGGATGATATCGAAAATCCTAATGGCCAGAACATCGAGAAATTGATTCGCAAAGGTCAAGAGTTATTGGTCCAGGTGGTCAAGGAGCCTGTTGGGACAAAAGGAGCACGCGTGATTACACAGTTGTCCATACCAGGACGATTCGTTGTGCTTATGCCTGGTGAACGTCATCTCGGCGTGTCGCGCCAAATCAAAAACCCCGACGAAAGAGATCGTCTGCGGCAGTTGATTGGTGAGCTTTGTCCAGAGGGGTTTGGCCTCATCGTACGTACTGTCGCCGAGGGCTGTACAAGGAAAGAGTTACAACAGGATCTCAAAGATCTCCGGCAGCAGTGGCGGCATTTGAAGACGAAAGCAGGAAAGGCAAAGACACCGTCGCTTCTCTATCGTGATCATGATCTATTATACCGCATCGTGCGAGACGTTTTGACCGACGATGTGACAGAGATTATCGTAGACAATCGAGACATTCAGGAACAAGTAACCGAGATGATCCAAGCCCTAAAACTGCCGCACCCTTTAGCTGTGCAGCTGTATAGCGGCAGTGTAGCCCTATTTGAGTATATGGGGCTGGACAAGGAATTGGAGAGGGCTACCAAGCGCAGGGTGTGGTTGGATTGTGGCGGCTATCTGGTTTTTGATGCCACAGAGGCGCTTATGTCCATTGACGTTAATACGGGGAAATACGTAGGTAAAGAGAATTTGGAAGACACCGTTTTGGAGACGAACCTGCAGGCAGCCGACGCCATCGCGCGGCATTTGCGGCTGCGTAATATTGGTGGCATTGTCATCATTGATTTCATCGACATGGAAGAAGCCGCTCACCGCAAGCAGGTTCTCCGGCGGCTCGAAAAAGCTTTGGCGGCCGATAAGGCGAAGACTCATGTGCTGGGTTTCACGCAGTTAGGGTTGGTGGAGCTATCTCGCAAAAAAACGAAGAAGCCTTTGGCCAGCATCGTGGAGACTCCGTGCCCTCTCTGCAACGGGAGTGGACGCGTTTTGTCCGATGAAACATTGGCCCTCCAGGCTGCTCAGCAGGCGTATTCCTTAGCTAAAGAATCGGAAGTCGAAGAAGTCATGATTCGCTGTCACCCGAATGTTGCTTCCTTTTTGATTGGTATTGGCGGAGTGAACCTGCAAGCGCTAGAACGCGACTGTGGAATCCGCGTTTTCGTTCGGGGCGAGGAGACTATGGAGCGAGATGCCATTGAACTGCAATCAGGTGGGGACGGCAGTATGGGCAAAGAGGCTGTTCCTGTACGTGAAGGTATGGAGTTGACCGTTGAGGTGGAACGTGCTCATGCGAAAAACCAGCGGCATGGAATTGCTCGGATTGAAGGGTATGTTCTCGATATTCCCGGCGGTGCCAAATGGCTCGGGCAAACAGTGCGGGTTCGAATCAAAGATGTCCACAAGACATATGCCGTGGCAGAAATTATGCCGGGAAATTGACACAGTCTCCGGTTGGTGGTACAATCTAACAGAAGGTGTGTCCGCACACCGATACCGCTCGAAGCAGGCCCCTAAAACACCCATGTGGTGTGCCTGGAATCGGCGAGTCTGTAGGTGAGGAGGTGCAGCAATGAATGCTGTGATTGAGACTGGCGGTAAACAATACCGCGTCACCGAAGGCGACACCATTTTCGTTGAGAAGTTGAATGTCGCAGAGGGTGACGAGGTTACTCTTGAGCGAGTTCTTCTACTCAGCGATGATAACGGCACGAAGGTCGGAACACCGACTGTGGACGGTGCGAAAGTCGTGGCTAAAGTGGCTAAGCAGGGTAAGAACAAGAAAATTGTTGTTTTTAAGTTCAAAGCGAAGAAGAACTATCGGCGCAAAACTGGTCATCGTCAACCATACACGAAATTGACGATTGAGAAGATTGAGGCGTAATGACCTTTGTTACGTTATTTCGGAGTCCCTGTGGCTGGGAGGGCTTTCGAGCTCGGGGCCACACAGGGTATGCTGACCACGGTGAAGATATTGTGTGCGCAGCTGTCTCGGCGCTAACCCAAACAGCGGTTTTGGGACTAGAAGAGACGTTAGCTATAGCGGCTGAGGTTGCCATCGAAGACGGTCAGCTTTCGTGTTTTCTCCCAAACTCCTTGGATCAGGAGAAGTGGGAACACGGTCAAATCCTTTTGGATACAGTGTTTCGTGGATTGAAGGCCATTGCTGATGAGTATGGTCAGTTTGTGAAAGTTGAGGAGGTGGAGTCATGCGGATGAATCTACAGTTGTTTGCTTCGAAAAAGGGAGTAGGTAGTACGAAGAATGGTCGCGATTCTGTTGCTAAACGCCTTGGTGTGAAGCGATTCGATGGCCAATTCGTAACCGCCGGCAGTATCATCGTCCGGCAGCGTGGTACAAAGGTTCACCCCGGCCTCAATGTAGGCATCGGCGGTGATGACACACTGTTTGCGAAGGCTGATGGATACGTGAAGTTCCAAAGAAAAGGTAAGTTTGGAAAACAGGTAAGTATCCTAGCCGAAAAAGCTACTGCATAAGTTCGAAAGACATCCCTTTTGTACTCCATGTGCAAAGGGGATTTTTCTTGTATGAAGTGTATCCTGCAAAAAAGGGGGGACGACAGATGTTTTTGGATCGAGCAGTGATTGTTATCAAGGCTGGTGATGGCGGGGATGGAGTCACGCGCTGGCGTCGCGAGAAATACGAGCCGGCCGGTGGTCCAGCAGGCGGAGATGGTGGTCGTGGTGGTAGTATCTATATGGAAGTAGAACCCGGCCTGTCGACGCTAATGGATTTTCGTTATCGGAGACACTACAAAGCTGCCAATGGTGAACATGGAGGTTCGAATAATCGGCACGGCCGTGATGCGGAAGATATTGTGATCAAAGTTCCACCCGGCACGTTAGTCAAAGATGGCGAAACGGAACAGATTTTGGTCGACTTGACAGAGCCTGGACAGCGCGTGTTGGTCGCTGAAGGTGGCCGAGGTGGCCGCGGCAACACACACTTTAAAAATGCTATTCGCCAAGCTCCGACGTTTGCGGAACGTGGAGAACCCGGACTGGAATACCAGCTGCAGTTGGAATTGAAGCTGATCGCTGACGTCGGTTTGGTCGGGTTTCCGAATGCTGGCAAGTCCACTCTTTTGTCTATTGTCTCCGCTGCGAAGCCAAAAATCGCTAATTATCCATTCACTACGCTGGTGCCGAATCTCGGAGTGGTGGATCGCGGGAATGGCATTTCATTTGTGATGGCAGACATCCCGGGCCTCATCGAAGGTGCCCATGAAGGCGTGGGATTGGGACATGAATTCCTGCGTCATGTTGAACGAACGAGGTTTTTGCTTCACGTGGTTGATGCAGCCGGCGTCGATGGGCGCGTTCCGTCTGAGGACTATGCTGCCATCAAAGAAGAGCTAGTCCGTTATAGTCAACACCTTGCACAGTGTCCTATGGTCGTTGTGGCTAATAAAACCGACTTGCCCGAAGCTAACGAACATTTGCAGGAACTGCAGAGAATGGCCGAAAAGGATGGACACCCATTCTTTAGTATTTCTGCCGCCACCACGCAAGGGCTAGAGCCATTGATGCGGTATGTAACCGAACAAGTACGATTGCTGAAGACCACCGTGCCTCAAGCGGATTCTACATCGCCAGAGCCACGGGTGATTCATCGCCCACAAGCCATCAAAACTCCGGTCCATCGCTTTACGGTACGGCGCGATAACGACGAATTTGTCGTAGAGGGCGAAGGTCTGGAACGATACATGCGGCGTTTGGACCTAAACAGCGATGAGGTGATCGTCCATCTTCAGCGTTTGTTCGAAAAAATTGGTCTCTACAAGACTTTAGCTGATATGGAAGTCCCAGAAGGGGCTGCGGTACGGGTCGGCGAACTAGAGTTTGAGTACCAGGAGTAGGAGGGATACTGTGTTGAATAGTAAACAAAGGGCCTATCTTCGCGGCCTTGGCCACGATCTAGATCCTGTCTTTCAGGTAGGGAAAGCAGGCTTGACAGACGAAATCGTAACGGAGCTTGATGATGTTTTGGAAGCGCGCGAGTTGATCAAAGTGGCAGTTTTGCAGAACTGTCTTGATGATCCAAAAGAGATCGCGGAGGCAGCCGGTCGGCAGCTGCGAGCTGATGTGGTGCAGAAAATCGGCCGCAAGTTTGTTCTATATCGGCCATCATCCGAAGAACCAGAAATCCAGCTCCCTTAGTTTCGCCTGCTGCGATTCTAAATTGCGTTTGTTCCTGCGAGATGTCGGAGCAGGACGAACCCGGCTTTGAGCGTTGTTCCGACTGCCCACGGCCCTCCCGATGTTTGGGTTTTCTGCTTCTGTGTACTTTGGGCCGATTCCTTGGGTTTCGCTTGCCACTTGCGGGGTTCACAAGAGAACTGTACAATGGGAGTATATTATTCTGCGGGGTGAAGTATGGAGACGAAACGCATTGGGATCATGGGAGGTACGTTTGATCCTATCCATTATGGGCATTTAGTGACTGCTGAAGCTGCCCGAGGCCAGTTTCAACTGAGTCAGGTGTTGTTCTTGCCGTCCGGAACACCTCCCCATAAAGATCCGGCACAGGTTACTGACACAAAACACCGCTATACAATGACGGTGTTAGCTACACTGACCAATCCGTATTTCGAAGTGTCACGGGTGGACATTGATCGCTCGGGAGCTACGTATACTATCGATGCATTAAGAATTCTTCAAGACCTTCATGGGTCTAATGTGCGCTTGTTCTTCATAACCGGTGCAGACGCTATTCTGGAAATCATGGGTTGGAAGGATTCCGAGGAACTTCTAGGTATGGCCGAGTTTATCGCAGCAACAAGGCCAGGTTTCCAGCTTGAAGATCGCCAAGGAACCATTCATCATTGGTTTTCGAGTCAAAACAAACGGCTTCATATATTGCAGGTTCCCGCTATGGCCATATCATCCACAGATATCCGGACTCGGGTGCATAATGGCGAATCGATTCGCTATTTGGTACCAGAAACTGTGGATTATTACATTCGCAAAAACCGTCTTTACACGGCGGACGTGCAGAAGGCGATGGTTGACTACGAATGATTTTTGGAGACATCAAAAAATGGGCAGAGCGCCAAATTGCTCCCAACCGAATCGAGCATGTGCAGAGTGTAGCAGCGATGATGGGGCAGTACGCTGAGCGTTGGTCATTTCGCTTAGAAGCTGGCCTTACAGCTGCATGGATTCATGATATCTGTCGACATTGGTCGTGGGATAGCCTACTGGCAGCTGCCGTACAACATGGCTTGCCTGTCTCCGAGTTGGAACAAGCGTATCCAATTCTATTACACGGTCCTGTTGCCGCGGAGTTGTACCGCGAGGCCTTTGCATCGCCGTCGGCAGCCCCTACGTTGTGGTGCCAAGACACGTATAATGCAGTGTACTATCATACGACAGGGCGTCCGAAAATGAGCCGTGTAGAAGCTTGTTTATACTTGGCTGATGCTGTAGAAGCAGGCAGAGAGTATCCCGGTGTCGAAGAGGTTCGCCAGTTGAGTTTTATCGACTTGGACGAGGCTTTACTGCTTAGTATGGAGCGATCGCTTGAATATCTATTGCAGCGACGGCAGCTCATTCATCCGCTCACCGTAGACGCTCGCAATTGGTACCTGAACGTATCGATGTCAAAAGAACCTAGATAGTTTTCCTCAACGCTAACGCTTTTATTGGAATCAGTCTGCATGGAAGGAGGTGGATACCGTGCTATCACCTGAAGAAGCGACTAAACGGAAACAGGAACTGGACCAGCGGCGTGCGCAGAAGGCTAAGCAGCAACAGCAGCGACGACTGATGATTATCATTGCTGTTGCCGTTGGTGTAGTCTTAATGGCAGTGTCGTTCTTTGTTAGTTATCGAAGTGGTCTGCGAGGTGATTCCGGTCACGCACAGGCTGGCAATAAACGCATTAACATATTAGTGATGGGGGTCGATGATCCGACGCACCACGGTTCTCGAACAGATACTATGATGTTGGTATCTGTTGATCCAACTACAGGTGATGTTGGTGTTTTGTCCATTCCTCGCGATACTCGTGTTTGGATACCCGACCGCAATCGTTGGGATCGAGTCAACGCTGCCTACGCCTACGGGGGTTCTTCTTTAGCCATGCGCACGGTTAGCCATTTTCTGCAGACTCCCATTGAGTACTATATCCTCACGGACTTCAGTGGTTTTGAAGGTATCGTTGATACACTGGGTGGTGTTGAGATCCACGTGGGCCGCCGTATGTACTATGTGGACAACGCTCAGGACCTGGTCATTGACATTCGACCGGGCTCACAGGTTCTCGATGGCGAGACGGCTTTGCACTACGTTCGTTTCCGAGACCGTCTGGGTGATGTGTCACTGGTGGATCCTTTGAACCAGCAGTATGATGGTCGTGTAGAACGCCAACGCCAGTTTGTTATGGCTATGATCCGTGAAGTCCTGCAACCCAGTAACGTCACGAAACTCCCCAGCTTGGTGCAGCAAGGTTGGAACATGGTGAGGACCAATCTGCCATTGGATCGTATGCTCACCATAGCTATGGCGGCATCGCGGTTTTCTGACGATAGCGTGTACACCGCCCTTGTGCCTGGCAACTCGGCGATAATGGGTGGTGCTTCCTATTGGGTTGCCGACGAAGAGCGGCTAGCTTCAGTGCTGGCGACAGTGCTGCACGGTGAGTCACCGCGGTTGACAGTGGAGATTCTCAACGGTAACGGGCGTTCCGGAGAGGGCGGTCATGCCCGCGATGTTCTTCGTTCCAACGGAATGGAAGTCGTCAACTTAGCGAATGCCGACCACTTTGACTATGCGGAGACCCTTGTTCGGATTTATGATCCGCAGCATCAATCGCAGGCGGAGAAAATCGCTCATTTGGTTAACGGTCAGGTAATTCTCGACGAAACCGGAACTCAACGCACCGATGCCACAGTGATACTCGGGCGGAATTTTACCACCATTGATGGGAGTGAGGGCATTTAATGGCCATGGATAGTAAAGATATTGCGGTTTTGGCAGCTCGAGCTGCACTGGAGAAAAAGGCTGATGATGTCAAAATCTTGGACATGAAAGCGCTGACAGCCGAAACAGATTATTTCGTGATCTGCAGTGCGACAACGTCCACACAGACACAGGCGATTACCAGTGAGATTGCGGTAGAACTGGAACAAGCAGGTGTTGAAATGGCACGTCGCGAAGGGCGTAGCGGTAACTCATGGATTCTCTTGGATTACCGAAACGTTATTGTGCATGTCTTTCTTCAGGAAGATCGAAACTTTTACGGGTTGGAAAAATTGTGGGGCGATGCCAAACAAATTGCTGTGGATCCCCAGTGAGCTCGGAAGCCTATCAGCACTTAGCCAACTATTACGATCGTTTAATGGATGAGGACTATGAGGCCTGGGCACGGTATTTGGTGGATTTGCTGTTATCCTTCGGCAGTCAGCCCAAGAACATTCTGGAGTTGGGGTGTGGAACCGGGAGTATCACCTGGTGGCTTAGCGAGCGGGGACTGCGTGTAACAGGCGTTGATCGCTCAGAGGCGATGCTTGCGGTGGCGCGTGGCAAACTAGCTGGCTACCCGTGGATTAGCCTCCAGCAGCAGGATATGACGACGCTGAAGTTCCCGGATGCAATCTTTGATACGGCCATATGCGCCTGTGATGGGTTCAATTACCTAATCACAGAAGAAGAGCTGCTTCGAACACTAACCGGCCTATGGCGGGTTGTTCAAGCCGAGGGGATGCTGCTCTTCGATCTTAACTCCGCCGCGAAGTTACAAGACGTCTACGGAGACAACTCCTATGCCGAGCTTTTTGAGGACTTTGGCTATTTTTGGGATAATCACTGGAATGAAGACGCGCAACAGACAGAGATGAAGCTGACGTTTTTTGTTCCCGAGCCCAAGGGACTGTATCAAAGGGTTGTGGAACACCACATTCAGAAGCTATGGACACCGGCCGTTGTTACCGAAGCCCTTTCCGCTTCTGGATGGGACTTGCTGGGTATGTATGGTTTCCTGACATTTGATGAACCTGCCAGCGGCTGTGAGCGGTGGCAGTTCATCGCTAGAAGGCGTTCAGTGCAAACTGCTAACCTCTGAGCGGTTTTGCCGCCCAAGCTTGGGCGGCATAGCCATATGGCCGCAAAGCGGTCCTCTCCGGAGCGGAGGTTTGGGCCCAAACTCCATTGACTTTTGCGTAGAACGAGCAACAGTAACAGCCTGCAGGCTTCGCTGAGGCTGTTTTTTATGTGCCAGGCAAATTACAGCTGCAGCAGGATTTGCCCACCAACTGTTGAAATTTAAACAAGAATCCTTTATTCTTAGATGGTGTGTTCTTCATTGTGAATACTATCTTATTCCCAGCCGTATGGTGAGAAAGGGTGAAGCAATTGCTAGGAAAGACGTTTCCTCGAGGCGGTACGCATGTTCCCCACCGCAAGGAAGGTACAGACAGCAAGGCCATTGTTGTAATGCCAGCACCGAAGGAAGTGATCATACCTCTGAGCCAGCATATCGGCGCTCAAAACAAGGCAACGGTTTCCATAAACGAACGTGTGTTGATGGGACAAGTGATCGGTGAAACTGAGCAGTTTGTCTCCGCGCCGGTACATGCCAGTGTTTCTGGTCGAGTTAAGGCCATTGAAGACCGTCCGCTGATGGACGGCAGGAAAGCGTTGTGCATTGTTATCGAAAACGACGGGTTCGATGAATCGGTTCCGGTAAAAAAGGCTGCATTGGAGGGAATGTCTCCCGACGATATCAAAGCGGTGGCCAAGAGCGCGGGAATCGTAGGAATGGGAGGCGCAGGATTTCCAACCCATGTAAAACTGGCTGTCCCGAAACCCGTTGATACGGTGATTGTCAACGGGGCTGAATGCGAACCTTATTTGACGTGCGACCATCGACTTATGGTAGAACGGGCCGATGACATGGTCCTCGGTCTAAAGGCGGCTATGAAGGCCGTGGGTGCTGCCAAGGGCGTTATTGGCATTGAAGTGAACAAGCCGGACGCCATTGAAGTGGTGCGTGCTGCGGTTAAAGCCGATAGCAGTCTTGACGTTGTGGCCCTACAGGTGCGGTATCCGCAGGGAGCAGAAAAACAGTTGATTAAGGCTGCACTGAATCGTGAGGTACCCTCGGGAGCCCTGCCGTTCGAGGTAGGTTGCGTTGTGAGTAATGTACATACGCTGATTTCCTTAGCTGAGGCCATTGTGTCTGGTACTAGCTCATACCAACGAGTGCTCACCGTTAGCGGGAAGGCATCCGTGGATCCCCGCAACCTCGTGGCGCGTGTCGGGACCAAGGTACAGGATGTCGTAGATTTTTGCGGCGGTATGTATGGTGAACCTGCGGTTATTGTGGCCGGTGGACCGATGACTGGGCCAGCGGTGGAGTGCTTGGCGGGACCTGTGCTGAAGAACACCTCAGGGATTTTGCTCCTGACGGAGGACGAGATCGCACTCGATGAAAATCGTCCCTGCATACGCTGCGCTCGTTGCGTAGATTACTGTCCTATGGGCCTAACACCTAACGTTCTTGGTTTGTTCAGCGATAAAGGGCGGATTGAGGATGCTGCCCATTGGAATTTGATGGACTGTATCGAGTGCAGTGTGTGTTCTTATGTTTGTCCTTCACGCCGGGCACTCGTGACATGGATTAAACACGGTAAACAGGATTATGTAGCGCTACAGCGCCAGAGGAAAGCCGAATAGGAGGTGGCAATGTGCCGAAATTGACAGGACCATTTTTACGGACAGACGAAACGATTGAAAGCGTTATGCGCGACGTGGCCATTGCGCTGGTTCCGGCGTTCATAGCTGGCGTCATTTTCTTCGGATTGCGAGCCTTAGGCATCGTGGTTTTAGCGACGGTGTCAGCCATGCTGTGCGAAGCACTGTTGCTCCATAGACGCATATCCGTACAGAAGTTGCTTGGGGACGGGAGTGCTCTTGTCACCGGAATGTTCGTTGGGCTTATCCTGCCGTCCAGCGCTGCTTGGTGGGTACCCATTCTTGGATCGGTATTTGCCATCGCCATTGTAAAGCTGGCATTTGGTGGCATTGGGTACAATATCTTCAACCCAGCGTTAGGCGCGAGAGCTTTTCTGGCTTTGGGTTTTACGGGCTCGGTTGTCCATTATTTTAAGCCGTTTGAAGCGGTGACGACAGCCACCCCCCTCTTGACCCACAACAGCTTCGAGTGGGCTTTGGTTTGGGGTAACATACC
>SLOZ01000184.1 GCA_007132255.1 Limnochordia bacterium
CGGGCTCAAGAATAGTGTGTTCCTTTACGGGCGACAGAGGACAATCAGCTGTAGTACCCGTAAGGATGTTGTTTTACTGTTCCCCGCTGTTGCCGGTGGCATCACCCCTTAAGGGTGCCTAAGAGACCTTTCTGTCAATGCCAGTGGATATGTTTCCCCCATAAGAGCCGCATTGAGACTGTAGTTGTGATGATCCCGGGACGCTTCTGGTAGTAGACCGGAAGGGTGGGATCTTGATCAAAGAAGAGAGCCAGATTGATTTGAGGCAGTCGGTCGTCTTCTTTGCTCGTCCAATAGCGCCTGCCCAAGCTGTTCAGAAAAGCTGGAGACGGATGACTTGTCACAGCACCAAGACTGTGTTCGGTCCTTCACGGCGTTTGGCCTGCAAAAGGACAATTGATACCACGCGTTTTCTGTGATCGATGCAAACAGCTCATTGTTGCCCTGGGACGTGTTGGTATCACTGTAAGGACGCCGGTGTAAGCGAAACCATTCAGCGAATTGCAGCAGTGGCGCTTTGTCCTTTAGAGTTAATGAATGCGCAATGGAGGAGTCTGTTGTTATCGCTCAGGAGAACATGTTCGCCTGGACCAAAAGTCTGTGCGAGCAAACTCCAACTCCATTTGCGACGTAACACTGTGTTCACACTCTTCTTGACGGTAAATCGGCTGTGCTTGTTCATTTGGAAAACCCTGGAACCTTAAATGACTATAATTAATTAATAAAAAGTTTAAAATTTAAAATAAAAGTAAATATTAAGAAGGTTTTAATGAATTTATGACGAAGGAAGAAAAATAAGCGATTCGCGAGACTGTTCGGCTTTCACCAATCACGACACAGGAGGCTCCAGCAAGGTATTTCGAGAGGGTAGTTAGCAGACGTGCCTGGAAAACGGGTAACCTGTTTTCTAAGCAGGTCTGTAAGAATGTGTTGGTTTGCTCTGTTCCCACCGATGGTTTCCATCGTTTTGGCTGTGGCCGGAGGAAATACCTTTGAAAGGGATTTCTCGGCTCTTGTTTGACGGTCCGATGATCACTCTATCAACACTTTCCTGGCATCGATAGAGGGGGGCATCCTCTTATTGATACGGGCTTTTTTTGTCGAAACTGGAGTTGACTGCAATGGAACTTGCCAGCGGATGACGGTTTGAATCTGCGGACCACTGGGCTGTTCTATAGATTGTGCAGCAGACGGAACGAGCAATAGACATAGATACGTGACACGTTATACATAGTGGAACATACATGAGAGTGGTTTCGCCAGTGAAGGGGGCCATCTAGACGATTTGGTGAAAAACTCGCCCACCGGAATACGGGGATTGACTGAGTCCATTAACAGAGAAGTTTTGGCACACGAAAAGGAAATTGATGCTGTTTTCTCTTGTGGTCTTGTTCTTAGTTTGTAGCGGGAAGGAGGGAAGATGGGGTCAGCCACGTAGTTGATGCGAGCCTGTGTATGGCATCACTCCTGGCCGGCGCCAAACATCCAATAGTTTCCTAGCCCTTAATACTTAAGAGCGCCCAATGAATTTTCAGCTACCGGACGCAACTTGTCGCTGCCTCTCAGGGGGGTGATTGAACAGACTATAATGTTATGAGTTCTTCTGCCGACAGTTTGAGTGTAAGAGAGCAAAGGAGGGAATCTTGTGCGGAAATTGATCCTTGCTTTAGTGATCTTGTTGACAATGACCGTTACGGTGCAGGCCGAGATTTTGATGGAATGGCGTGCTGATCAAAGGTTTCACTACACATTACAGGGCGAGCAAACTGCGGAACTAAACAAGTTTGTCGAAGAAATCTTCGGACCCTATTCGTTAGGTTCTCCTGTCCTGACAGAAATCCGTATCCAAGAAGCCATTGCTGCGCCTAACCATGTGATGGTCTACTGGAAGTTCGACGATCTTGCAGGATATTCTGCTATGGTCGGGGACCAAGCTTTTGAGGAGATCGCTTCTTATGCTGATTCGTTCCACGAAGACATCAGCATTCACCTTTGGCGAAGTGCTCCCTGGGCCCCAGAGACAATGTACGCAGAACCCGAATTAAAAGGAACCGACAAGGTGATTTTCTATATTCGGGCCGATATTGTATCGGACTATGCTGTCGTAGCACCAGGTGGGCCCCTCATGGTTCAATGGAGCGCAGAACTTGTGGAACAGTGGGCAGCCCTACCCGGGGTTATAGCCGTTTCATCGTATTACACGCTTGCAGCCGATTGGCAGGTCTTGTTCGATGTCCGATTTGCCGACTTCGAGAGTTGGCTGGCGTTCCAACAGAACGAGACGGTACAGGATGCAAAGCTGGACATGCGGAGATACTTCACCCGAATCGAGACGGAACTATGGGAGCCCATGTGGTTTACGCCAGAAGCGCTTTTTCCGCCTGATCACCAATAGGCAAGTGATTGATGGTAGATTGCCATAGATGGGATGCACGGCAATTGGACGTGATAAGTGTGAGCTTGGCACGTAACTGGCGTTTGTTCGACGGGTGCTGCTGGTGTGCCAGGCAAAGCGCATGCCAAACAGGGACGAGAATCCCTCAAGGAGGTTTCGCTATGTACACCGTATCAAGAAGGAGCTTTCTCAAGCAAGGCGCATTAGGACTGACCGTTGTGTCTGGAAGTCTGGCCGGACTCGGGTGGCTCGGTCGTTTGGCTGTGGCCGCACCTAACGACAACGATACTCCTGAGATGACGAACCATGAGTACGTCGAGCTTTATTTTCTGGAAGAAAGGTTACATTGTTCACAAACCGTCGTCAAGAGATACGCTGAGAAGCGCGGTTGGAACAAAGAGGAGTTGATGGCTGCTGCCGTGATGGTTGGTGGCGCAATGGGGCCTGCAGCTCCTTGTGGAGCCGTGACTGGGGCGTTGATGGTTCTTGGGCTCCATGCCCACTCCATTACGGATGGCGTTGGCGCTGGTCAAGGGCAAACAATGCGGATGCATGCCGAGTTCTCGCAACAGTTCTTGCAGGAATATGAAACTCTTATTTGCAGCGAGCTTTTGGGACTGGATGTAATGACACCGGAAGGTTGGGCAGCATATATGGAACAAGGTCTTGGTTACTCCGTATGCGTTCCAATGATTGCTGGGACGCTGGATATCCTTGATCGCATGATGGCAGCTGAAGAGTCCGTTTAGTTAAAGGCAAGGTCTTACCGACCGCAGCAAGCAGAGGATTATCCGTTCGAATGTTCAGGCCATCCAGCATGGCGCGCCGTTCTCCACCTTCAACACCACCGAATCTAACAGGAACCATGGCCTGGAGGCGTTGCTTCCGGGCCTGTTTTCTGTTCTCGTGCAAGGCAAGTACAGCCAAACACGGCACGAACTGCAAGAATCATCGGAGGAAGGAGAAACTATCGAGTGAACCGGGAAGCTTTATGCCCACGCACCGACTCGCGAAGTACATGAAAGCGACCACGACCCTGTACGGTGCTGTACCGAAGCAGA
>SLOZ01000333.1 GCA_007132255.1 Limnochordia bacterium
GATCGTCCGGCGTGAACTAGCGGTGAATTTCATAACCCATAACAGCAGATATGACAGCTTGGAAGGCTGTCATCCGTGGGCCCAGAAGACCCTTCGGGAGCATTGGCGCGATGCTCGGGAGTACGTGTACTCCTTCGAACAGCTGGAAAGTGCGTCCACCCACGATCCACTGTGGAATGCTTCCCAACGCCAATTGGTCAGCGAAGGGTGGATGCATGGGTACATGCGCATGTATTGGGCCAAGAAGATCCTGCACTGGACCAACGATCCAGCGGAAGCTTGGACGTATGCACTGGATCTCAATGACACATACCAGTTGGATGGACGGGATCCCAACGGTTATACAGGGATCGCCTGGGCTATTGGCGGGAAACACGATCGCGCCTGGGGCCCAGAACGCGAAGTTTTCGGCAAAATCCGCTACATGAGCTATGAGAGTACGCGGCGCAAGTTCGATTCGCGGTCGTACATTGAACAATATTCCTGACGCCGCCGGCACACGTCGTCGTTGGGTATCTACGCGGGCCTACTGTCTAGAAGCCATGGAGCGCAATGGGCCCAGCTGACCATGGTCAAAAAAGGAGGATTCCCATGATTCTGCCAAAAACCGTACCGTTGGTTCAAAAACCTACGACTTTGCATCCTCTGCCTCGCCTTAGTCACGCCTTGGGCGGACCCGAACTATGGATCAAACGAGACGATAACACCGGACTGGCCTTAGGTGGCAACAAAGCACGTAAACTCGAATTTCTACTGTACGAGGCCGTCCACGCCGGATACACCGATGTCATAACTGTCGGTGGCATCCAGTCGAACCATGCTCGAATGACAGCAGCGGCTGCCGCGTCGTTAGGTTTGAAATGTCATCTAGTGCTGCGGGGTAAGGGGCGTCAGATCCAAGGTAACTTGTTTCTTGATCATATGTTTGGTGCCGAGATTCTGCTTCTGGAGCCTAGTGAAGACCGGGAACAGGCTATGGAAGCGCTGGCCGCCGAGCTGCACCGCCAAGGACGTAAGCCCTATTGCATCGGCGTTGGTGGCTCCAATGCCTTGGGAAGTTTGGGTTATGTGACCGCCGTTGCCGAAGTCCTTGACCAAATGGATCATCCAGATATGTTCTCACATACTGTGGTTGCCGTTGGCTCCGGAGGCACCTATGCCGGCCTTTGGATCGGTCGCACCGAGTTCCAATGGCAAACGCAGCTGCAGGGTATAGCTGTGGATCAAGAGGATTTTGAACCGATCATCCAAGAAATTGCCGAAGATAGCAGTGAGCGGTTTGGAACGCCACTGCCGGAGCGCTCGACCATGCATGTGGACTATACCCATATTGGACAGGGCTATGCCATTCCCAGTGAAGCTGGGATGGAAGCGATTCAACTGTTCGCAGAACATGAAGGCATTTTGCTGGATCCGGTGTACACGGGCAAAGCAGCGGCCGGACTGGTCTTTATGATCCGCAGCGGACTGCTTAAGCAGGGACAGAACGTTCTGTTCTGGCACACCGGTGGAGCACCGGCCTTGTTTGCCGCCACTGAGGCCTTCGGCCATGCTGTCCCGGGACAGGATTCTCCCGCCAGTTAAGCCGTCCGCCTGCGAACTAACGCCTCAGAAATCAAAGAACGGCTGCAGTTCCGACGATATCGGAGCGCAGCCGTTTTTAGTTGCAGCATGTTGGCCAGAAAAGCGGTCACAGCAAGCTTCGTATGACAATGCCCAGTTTGATTCTACGTCCAGCGACATCCAATCATGGGACCAAGACTCAAACCAACCAATCGGGAAAGGCAAAACGATACGTCAGGTGCACACACCCCATGATCACCGCTGAACGAAGCAAAAAGCCGACGAACGTTGCTGTGCGAACAACCCAGCCGGCAAATTCATCCTGCAGTATACTCACTTGGACATAGGCGCCGAAACGCACACACAAGTTTCCCAAAACGTGAGTCAAACCGCCGAACAGGACGGGTGCGAGAACAAAGACGACCAGAGCCATAAACAAGACGGTGAACGCTGGTGGATCCATTTCGCGCTGGCGCAGCCAAAGCCCCGAAACCAGAGCAGCAAGAGCTGCGGCATGCACATAGCTCAACAGCGGCATCCGGATCTCTCGATTCAGCGTATTCATCGTCGCCATCCTATCCCCCCCTTTCACCCGGTTCTGCACGCTGATTTGGGTGATCAGGCGTACACACATACCATCCTAAGCGGTACGCCTCCCCATTCATTGTTATAACAGCTTTTCTGATCTGTGCGCGCTTTCGCTGAAGATACATGCCTGACATCGCTTTGGCAGCGCTGCGGTCGAGAAATCGGTTTGAAGAAGATTCGCCGAACCGACCGGTTAGGGACCAGCGCGGCGGCGACGTGTGTCTTGGAAGCAAAGTTCTGTTAGAAGGTAGTTCAAAGACGGTGTCTGGCCAACGAACCTGAAACTGTGTAGTTAAGGAAATCCAACTGCAGCTTTCTTGGTTCAACTCAGTCTACTGACGTTGAGATATGCAGCACACTTTTCGCTTGCCCGCTGCAGGTCGTAGAGGATCAGCGCCGAATGCAGTTCGGAGCCCTGGCGATAATCCAGCGGATCGAGACCAATGGTTCCTGCAGTTTCTCGAAGGCGATAGGTTACCGAATTGGGATGCAAGCCAAGTCGGTCAGCAGTTCGGCCCACATCGCGGTCGGAGGTAAAGTATGCTCGTACCGTCTGGTCCCAATCCCGGCGTTCGGCCAGTCGTTCCACAGCTGCAATGTGGCCTTCGGTGATCTGACTATAAGGCATTAAACCCAGCATCCGCTCGATGGTATTTTGTTGAAAGCCGTGGACCTGTGCTTCTGGTTCGAGCCAAGGTGCGGCAGCCGCAGCGTAGATTGCTTCAGCGACAGAATGCGATGTTCCGCTTTGTTCCGGATGCCAGACGCCGATTCCGATCGTGAAATTCCCCATTCGAGGCGGCATCTTGGCGGCCATGGCATGGCCATCCGCTAAGGCCTTGTCCACAACCAGTTCGGGACAAGATGGATCTTCTGGGGACTTCAACAAAAGCCAACTGCTATCTTCCATCGTAATAATAATGTCGTGGAGATCCTTGACCATGGTTAATACTCGAGGATGGTATCCCTTGGTGGTCTGTTGCCAGCGGTTCAAGGGTTCCCAGTTCATCAAGATGGCTAAGCGCTGCCGATGAATATCGATGTTCCACAGGTTGTCTTCAGAGAGCATGGGATCTCGTTGATCCTTTAGGTGCCGCAGTACGAAATCGCGATACTCCATGGGTTTGGTTTGGTCCGAAATTTGCTTTGCCTGCAGCGCATCCAAGCCTACGGGAATCGGTATACCCAATGAGCGAAAAGCAGGTCGCTTACCGTCGCTGGACCGACAATGGATTGGTTGTGTGGATTTGTTTTTTTCGTTGGACATGGTTACCCTCTCCTTAATATCTAATATGTAAATCATGAAATTATATTACCATAAAAGTCAGACAAAAGTCAATACATAAGGTTACGCGAATCCTACGTCAGCAAAGGAAGGGTTTTTCACCCCCAGCGAGAATGAAAGCGGCATAGGTGCGAAAGGAGAATCCTGATGGAACGACAAGCTGTGATCCCACCCTTCCAAGTACTGCAGCAGTTCATCGCTGATGGGCACGCCAGTATGGGCAGTGGCCTTATCGGGCGCGGTGACAGGAGATTTGGGCCGGTCACTTTTGGAACGGTTAGTTTTTTTCCGGAAGCCGGCCCTCCACCTGCTGACCCAATCTATGATTTGGCGTCGCTGACCAAAGTGGTGGCGACGACAACGGCGGTGCTGATCCTTCTAGAACGAGGAGTTGTACGTCTTGATGCCCGCCTTGGCTCTTTTTGGCCGGGGATTCCAGACGATAAACAGAACATTACCATCCGACAACTGCTGACACATACCGCTGGGTTAGCGCCCTGGCTTCCGGTGTATACCGCTGTTGATCACCGCAGCGAAGCAGTGCGTTGGATTCTCGAGCAGCCGCTCAAGGCAAAGCCCGGTGCGGAGGTTGCCTACTCCTGCATGGGTTTTATAGTGCTTGGTATGTTGGTCGAGCACCTCACTGATGTTGGTTTCGACATATTTGCTGAGGAATACATCTTCGAACCACTGCGCATGCACGAGACCACGTACAATCCGGAACCAACAGCTTTGGCGAGGATTCCGTTTACAGAGTGGTGCCCGAGACGCAACGCCTTTCTGCGAGGCATCGTCCATGATGAAAACGCACAGAGAATGGCTGGCGTCAGCGGCAATGCCGGTTTGTTTTCAACGGTGGCGGATTTGGCCCGTTTCTGCCGCTGTCTACTGGAGCGTGGCCAGGGGCCCGGTGGTCCCCTGCTGAGCAGTCTAACCGTGGAACTGTTATTCTGCAATCATACGCCAGGCTTTCGAGAAGCTCGCAGCTTAGGATGGTTGGCCAAGGACAACACAGCAAGCTCTGGTGGTGATCTGCTATCCGGGAAAGCCATCGGCCATACGGGCTTCACTGGAACGTCGATCTGGATCGACCCTGCCTTGGACGCGTTCTTTATCTTGCTTACGAATCGTGTCCACCCGAATCGCCAGAACCCAGAGATCATCCAAATGCGGCCCCGATTTCACAATGCTGCCGCAGCGTTCTTGGCAAAAGGCGTTGATTAGCTTGGATTGTCGACAAACGCTCATTCCGGCTGGGCGCGCAACAGCGCCTGCCATTTGCTGCGGGCAGGCGCTGTTGGTTCACTGGACGTAGGGCCATAACCACAAAACGCTTAGCTTCAGCGCTGAGCAGCGGCTTTGAGGTTGTTGAAACCGGCTTTGACGCTGTCCACTGGCGAAACCTTGTATTCTTCCGTCTCGATGATCATCCACTGGACACCCACGGGATCTAAAGCTTTGACTACACCGTCTAGGTCCAGATTGCCTTCACCCACATCTGTTTGCTTGTTGTCACTGTCGAAGTCCTTGACATGTACCAACGGGCAGCGGCCTTTGAATTTTTGCATGTACTCGACTGGGTCTTCACCGCCATGCATAACCCAACCTAGATCCAACTGGGCAAAGACGGCATTGGGATCTGCCTCTTGGAAAAATGTATCCAGGAAGTATTCCCCATTTTCTTTCTGGAACTCAAAGGAGTGGTTGTGATACCCGAAGGCAATGCCGGCGGCTTTGAGGTTTTGCCCGATGGTCGTTAACTCCTTGGCAAATGCTTTCCAAGCGGCGGCATCAGTTACTTGGTCTCGGGGTGCAGCGGGACAGACCACATACGGCAATCCCAAGACCTTGGCATCGGCAATTACGTCATCCAGCGACTCTTTTAGCAGCTTGTAACCCACATGGGCGCTCACCGGAGTCAGGTTGTTGGCAGCCAGTGCGTCCTTGATAGCGTTGGTGCTGACTCCCTGGTAACCGGCAAATTCTACTCCTTGATACCCTAGGTCAGCAACAGTTTTTAACACGCCTAGCAGATCCTGTGATGCGGCCTCGCGCAGAGAATACAGTTGAAGAGCGATGGGTTTGGTCATAGTTCCATTCATCCTTTCGTTACTAACGTAAAATTTCATACACCTATATAATTCCACTCGGTGGTGGAAAGTCCTTTGTTGATTCATCCTTGTTAAAATATTACGGAATCCGGCCTAAGTTTCTTCATGATGGAGAAGGCTTTTGGTCAGCGATGTTGAAGTTAGCAAAAAAGCACTGAGGAGTGATTGCCATGAATACAATGTTTCGCTCGGATCCGTTCTTTGTGCGTATCCGAGATCGCGGCGACCGCATGGAATTGACCGTTTGGAATCAACTTGGTACCAAAATCATGAGTGAATTTATTGCCAGCGATCCCGGTGGGAATTTTTGGAACTTAGTGGAAACACACACTTCGGAAACTGTCGTTACGGATGTGAAAGAACGCATCGCAGCGCGCTGAAAGAGTTACGAGCCGCGGCCGGAAAAGACGGCGGCCTGCAGATGGAGGTCATAGGGAACGCACCACCATCAAGCAAGCTGGATACAGCAGCCACTAGAGCAGCGCAGTGTCCAGATTGACAACGACAACAAAAGCTCCAGGATTTGGTTCCTGGAGCTTTTTGGCGTACAACTCATGTTTCGCTGAACGGATCTAAATCGATCTCGCATTTTTTCAGTCAAGCACCAAATTGTTGACTTCCCCTAGGTGTAGACTATTCATTTAGATCAATTCAGCGAATTATGAGGTTTGAGTATGCTGACCAGTAAATCGGCATGGTTCGGGCTGCAGAAGTTTGGCTCCCTGATCCACCGATTCCGCAGCCGTCGGACCACATGGTTAATGCGCCACCACGTCAAACTCCAACTCTTCCTCATGTGTAGCTTCTAGACGCACCAAGAGGCGAACGGGTAACGCTACAATCGATTGATACGTTTGGCTGATCGGACCCATGTCATGGTGGATGCTCAACGGCACTATTTCGCGGTCAAGACGCTGCAGCGTAACCCGTCCGTCAGCGAACTCCAGTGTCCCTGTGTATTCGCGTTCGTCGACTAAGAACGTGAATGCCTGGGTGGTTTGACCTTCCTGAGGCAGGGCTTGGCGAAGTACCTCACTGCCATCGACGGTTACGACAACATCCTTGGTTCCATCTCCATTGCCCAGCCAGATAGGGACCAAGACTAAAGAGGCCACCGCAAAAAACAGCAGTGACGCAGTTAAGATAATATCACCCTTCTTCAATCCCAACAAAAGCCTCACCCTTCACCCGATCCGCCGTCTTCGGGAATCGAGGACGGATCAAAACGCTTCAGCAAATTCGCTGCAGAGCCCCCAGGCATGGACCCCGGGTTGTTTGACTGTTATTCCAGACGTTCAATGAGTTTCATGGAGTATCCGACATGCGCCATCTCATTGTGATCAAGAATCGTTCCCTCCGGAGGACGCTGGTGCAGTTTGAGGGCAATCGCCTTCTGCCCTGCTGCTTGATGGAACTGAATCCGATTCATCGGGGCGTCGATATTGAGGAGTTCGGATAAGACCCCTGCCGCCGCTTCATGGCCGATAGCAGAGACAAAACCGCATTGACGCACAAGAGAACGCGCAGCATCGACGGATATTTCCTCCACGCGATAGAGGCCATCCGATGTAAAGATTGGACCGTTAAATAGTGCTATAGGATGACAGGGCTCTGGCATGACATCAGCTCCTCAGGTAAATTAATGCGTCGTTGGCTCTTGGTTAGGATCATCCAAGATACAATCCCACAACTGCCAGCCACCACTGAGGCTGTAGAGGTCGGAAAACCCATTGTGCCCCAACATCCGATACGCGGTGTAAGCACGCTGCCCCACAGCACAGTATACCACAATCGGCTTGCCTGTGGGGACATCTTGGAGCCGATTTCGCAGTTCATCAACGGGAATATGGACAGCCTGCGGAATATGCCCTGCATCCCATTCCGCTTGGCTGCGGACGTCAAGAATACAGTAACGATCCGGGTGCGCCTGCAGTTGCTCTTTGCTCAGCAATCGGTATTGTTGGCGCAGGACATTGCCAGCCACCATCCCGGCAACGTTGACTGGATCCTTGGCCGACGAAAACGGTGGTGCATAGGCCAGATCCAGTTGTTCGAGATCAAAGACGGTCAGACCGGCCAATATAGCGGTGGCCAAAACGTCGATTCGCTTGTCGGCGCCTTGAGCCCCCACGGTTTGCGCTCCCAGGATACGCCCACTGGGACGTTCCACGATTAACTTTACCAAAATCGATCGGGAGCCCGGATAATAGCCAGCATGGTCGGCTGAAAAGGTATGGCTTACTTGAATATCGAGGCCTAAGTGCTCGGCCACCTTTTGGCTCAGACCTGTTTGGCCCAATGCTAGTTCAAAAACTCGCACAATGGACGTTCCCAAAACGCCTTGGAATGCCAGCCGTTCTTGCGGGGATGCCAAGAGGTCCACGGCTGCGTTGTGCCCGGCTACACGTCCCTGCCTATTGGCTGGTCCGGCTAAGGGAATGCGCATGTATGTGTCAGAGCAGCGGTGGCGAGATTCAACCATATCCCCTGCCGCAAAAATCCTAGGGTCGGACGTGCTCATGTGTTCATCTACCTTCAGGGCGCCGGTACCACCTAGTTCCAATCCAGCGTCCACCGCCAAGCTTGTTTCCGGTCGAACACCAATGGAGACTATGGCCAATGAAGCTGGCAGCTGTTCGCCGCTCTCTAAACAGATGTGGTCCAACTGCCCAGCTGCGGCTTCAAAGGCTGAAACTCCGTCTCCAAGGATGACACGGATCCCTTTATCCTGCAGTTCCTTGACGGCGTACGCAGCAATCTCAGCATCCAAGGGAGGCATGAGCTGCTCCATCTTTTCCACAACCGTAACATCAAAGCCCCGTTGATGCAGGCCTTCGGCCATCTCTAACCCAATGAAGCCGCCACCAATGACGGCAACGGGAGCATTGGCCGACAGCGATTGGACGAACTGCATGATGGCATCACCGTCCGGAATGGTCCAAAGGCTGTGAACACCGGCTAATTCGATACCCGGTATGGGCGGCCGCAGCGGTACACCGCCGGTGGCCAGGATCAGACGATCATAGTTCATCGTGAACTCACCGTCGGGTCCTTGGACCACAACGAGCTGTTTCGTGCGATCGATGCGCAGCACTTCGTGATTCACCCGAACATCAATGCGAAAACGGTCCCAGAAGGTTTCAGGCGTTACTAAGAAGAGATCATCCCGTTCTGCAATGTCTCCTCCAATATAATACGGGATTCCGCAATTACCATAGGAAACGTAGGGCCCCTTTTCAAACATGACGATCTCGACCGCATCGTTCATACGTCGAGCTTTGGCGGCAGCGCTGGCTCCTCCGGCCACACCACCGACTACAACAATTCGCTGTTTCATCGGATCCACCGACTTTCAAAATGCTGTCTAGGAGAACATGAACTAGGAAAACATGAAATAGATGCCTTTCATTATACCGCAATATCGACTCCACGAGCAAATTCAACGTGGGGTTTGGATGAACATCGATTTGTGCGAGCACAGCCACGAATACACATCAGCGGCAGGCATCGGCTTGCCAAAGAAGAACCCTTGAGCACTGTCACAACCTAGTTCCACGAGAACTTCACACTGCGCAGCGTGTTCCACGCCTTCGGCAGTAATCTGCAGTTCCAAACTTTTGCCCAAGGCTGCCGCTGCCCGAATTAAAAGGGCATCCTTGCTGTGGGGCCGGATTTGGGAGATGAACGAGCGATCCACTTTTAAGGTGGCCAAGGGCAGCTGACGGAGGCAGGCCAACGACGAATGGCCGGTTCCAAAATCGTCCATGGCGGTGGCAATACCCAACTCCATGCACCTATGGAGAACTTCCGTGACCATCTTCTGGTTCTGCATCACCGTACTCTCTGTCACCTCTAACTGCAGTTGTTCCGGGGCCAGGCCAGTCTCCTGCAGTACCTGTTGAACCATGCGCACGAAGCCAGTCTCCTGCAGTTGACGACGGGCCACATTCACTGATACCTGGAGATCACTGAAACCCTGTTCACTCCACTGCACCATTTGGGCTGCGGCCGTGCGTAGAACCCACTGGCCGACGTCTACGATTTGTCCGTTCTCCTCGGCGAAGGGGATAAAATCGCCGGGCATGATCAAACCCCAGTCAGGATGGCGCCAACGGACCAATGCCTCCAAGGCGATGCACTTACCACTGCGTAAATCCATAATGGGTTGGTAGAAAAGATCCAACTGGTCCTCCTTCAGAGCTTTCGCCAGGTCTGTGCTCAAGAAGAGTCTGGCAGCTCCCTGCGGCAGCATACTCTGTTCAAAGGATTGGGCTTGGTTCTTGCCCATTGTCTTGGCCTCGTACATGGCTATATCTGCTTTCTTTAGGAGGATGTCAGCATCGCGTCCGTCTTTGGGCGACATGCTGATCCCGATACTAACCGTTACAAGAAATTCAGCATTACCCACCTGCAGGGGTTTGGACATAGCCTGGAGGACGCGTCCAGCTAAGCGCTGCAGATGGCGCCGCCCCCCGGTTGCCGGTACGACAACAGCGAACTCATCCCCACCGTAACGGCACAGTGTCCCTCGATTGCCTAAAGTCTGTACCAATCGTTCAGCCACTGCCTGCAAAACCTGGTCACCCACTTGGTGGCCCATGGTATCGTTGATCGCCTTGAAAGCGTCTAGATCAAAAAACAAAACACCAACTCGCTGTCGATCTGTCTTGGCAGCCGCTGCCGCCAAAGCCTCCTTCAATAACTCACCACAGGCTCGGCGGTTTCGCAGCCCCGTGAGCGTATCATGGCTGGCGAGGTGTTCATACTGCAAACGGGCCTTTTCTGCTTCGTTGAATGACGTCTGCAGCTGCTGCATCATTCCTGCTAGATTTTCGCTGAGCTGGTTCAACTCCCTTATTGGGCTGGAAGGCCATGAAGTCGTAGTTTCTAGACGACCTTTCTCGTCCACATCGGTGGATATTGCACTGAGTACCTGAATCGGTTGCACCATCCAGCGGCTGAGCGCTGCCGCCACCAGGATCGACAGGAGAATCAGACCTAAGGCAATACCGAAGTTGACCACATACATTTCGTAGAGACGATCGCGATGCGGACGCACCGGCATCTCCACGGTTACGTACCACTGCGGTGTTCCGGGAATTGGATGCTGCACCAGATAATGCGAATGGCTCCACTGCCGCATACGAACACCCATATCCGGAATGGTATGCGCCAATGTGCCAGTATCTACAGCAGCAGCGGCATCGGCTGTAATGAAGGAGTAAAACAAATCGGATGGCAAAACGGCATCAAGGTTAAGCGGCAGCAGAACGGACTCATCGACAAAAACCACCGACGCGTCATCGCTGCCATCGTTGTGGATTGGAATCTCAATCGGCAGCCAGCCGTGGACAGCTCCCACGGCAGCTGCCGAACCATTCATCGGTATGGCCTCGTTCTCAGAAAACCGGAACAGCATGTGCGTCCCGTCATCATCCCAGAAGGCCGCTGCCTCTACCTGCAGATACTGGCGAAAACTGAGAAGCCCCGCCAAGCTGTTGACGAAGGATTGACTATCTCCTGCGTACCTTGCGTGCTGCACCAAGACAGACTGTAGATCACCATAACGATCCACCACCGTGTGCGAGGCTACCGAAGCTGCAGTCGAAAGCCGTTCCCAAGCAGCCTCCTCCATCTCAACGATGCGAGCTCGGCTGTTGGATACGGTCAGTGTTAAAGCAGGCAGCAAAATCACAGCGATGGTTAGGGTGAATAGGGTTTCCCGCAGCGAGACGCGTTCTTGTTGTCTGGCCAGGGACCCGAACCAGCGGATAATGCCCGTGTGATTCAGCAGCAAACTTGCTATAGTAGCGTTAAAAAGGCCATTCACGCTTTGTTTGAGATAAATCATAATGGTTTCCAGCGCATTCAAGTCCAAAACTCGATGATAGGTTCCGTAAACGATGGCAGGTGCTAACAAGAACCAGAAGAAGCTAGCCGCTGCGACCAAGTTGGTCTGCGGCCGCCAACGTAAAATCAGAGCAATGGTCACGGCTTCCAGAGAGAACACGACCATACCATACGGATGGTTCCACAAGCGAATTGTCAAAAGGCTAGCCAGGATGGCTAGGAAAACTCCCGTCTTGGCTGAATAGCCGCGCAGGATCATCAGCCAAAAGATACTCCCCAGAATAATGTCCACGCCAAAAAACAGCTCAACCACGTAATAGTTCCCGAGGAAGGCAGCTGCTGCGAGCAACAAGACTATGAGATTACCTCGTAGTTTGGCACCGGTCATAGGGCATCACAAATCCTTTTTGAAAAGGTAATGAACGAAGCCCTCACCGCTCTTCAGGTCAGGGGACGCAGGGGTTGTCCATGGTCACAGTATTCTCGTAGGACACACGTGTTTCCTGCTATACTTCGGGGATTCACAGCGCTGTAGGTCCTACTGTGCACACCCACAAACTTCGCAGTCCACACAAAAACAGCGGCTGCCCCGAGCTGGAGCGCCGCTGTCGCAGTGGAGTTTAGAGTTCGAGGTTATTCTGCCAAGGCAGCGTGAGCATCCTTCAGATACTGAATGATGGTTAGATTTTGCGGGCAGACGGACTCGCATTGACCGCACTCAATACACTGTGTGGCGTTGCCAGCTTCACCGATGCTCCTGTAGTGCGCTTTGGCCTCGGCCAAGTTGCCATAAATGGACGCATCGTTATAGATGGAAAAGATTCTGGGAATTTCGACGCCCACAGGACATGGCAGGCAATACTTACAGTCTGTACAGTTGACCTTTGTGCGATCCAGATAGAAGTTCTTGGCCTGGGTGACCAGGGACCGCTCTTCGTCAGTCAGGCAGCCTGGTTCTGCTCTATCCAACACTTCCATGTTTTCCTGAACCTCGCTGGGTGTACCCATACCACTCAGAATAACCGACACGTCTTTCATGTCACCCAGCCAGCGAAATGCCCATTCGGCAGCGCTGCGTTTGACGGGCGCTTGATCCCAGATAGCCTGGACCTCAGCAGGTACGTTTTTCACGAGTTTGCCGCCGCGCAGCGGCTCCATGATGATGATACCCAATCCACGCTCAGCGGCATAGTTCAGTCCTTCCATGCCAGCCTGATAGTTTTCGTCCATGAAGTTCAGCTGAATCTGGCAGACCTGCCAATCATAGCCGTCCACGATTTCCTTAAACGCGGGCAGCTCGTCATGGAACGAAAATCCGATACATTTGACTCGACCATCGGCTTGAATGGAATCCAAGAACCGCAAGAGACCGAGCTCCTTCATCTCATCCCAGCGCTCCTTGGTTAGGGCATGAACCAGATAGACATCCACATAGTCTGTTTGCAGTTTTTCTAACTGCTCCGTGAAGAGGCGTTCAAAGTCTTCGTATGTCTTTACAGCCCATACAGGAAGCTTTGTGGCCAGTGTGACCTTCTCCCGATAGCCATCCTTGAGAGCTTCACCGACTACTAGTTCACTCTTACCGCCATGGTAAGGGTAGGCTGTATCGACGTAATCAACACCTTGGTCAATGGCATCTCGAAGCATCGGAATCGCTTTGGC
>SLOZ01000450.1 GCA_007132255.1 Limnochordia bacterium
AGCAGTGAGGTGGAAGCATGAGTCAGATAACCATCAATGATGTAGCTCGTGCAGCCGGTGTCTCGAAGCGCACCGTGACTCGCGTCATGAACGATGAACCAGGAGCCAAGGCCGAGACGAAGGAAAAAGTTCTGGCTGTCATTGAGCAGTTGGGTTTCACGCCCAACGTATTAGCAAGACGGCTCGCACGGGGTCTGACAGGAATTATCGGTGTGTTTGCGTACGAAGAGGTCTTTCCCGTGGAACGGAAGAATTTTTTCTACCCATTCCTAGAAGGGATTGAACTCCAAGCCCACCGCTTAGGCTATGATCTGCTGCTTTTCACCCAAGGTCCGCGAGGCGAGGAACGCTCGATGTTCCATGGTAATCAGAATCGGACGCAGATCGCTGATGGCCTCGTGATTCTCGGGGCACGGGTCAACCGAGATGATCTTGGCCGATTACAGGAAGCCAGAACACCGTTTGTTTGTATTGGCAGACGAACTGGCTCGCAAGGCTTAGTGAATTGGGTGTCCGGCGACTACATTGCCGGTTTTTGCCAAGCCACTAGACACTTGATGGAACTAGGACACAGCAAGATCGCGTTCTTCGGCTCGGTCAGGTTCGTGGCGCAGATAGACAAGCGATCCGGCTATCGCAGGGCCATGGCGGAAGCAGGGTTGGCTCCACTTGAGCTCGAGGATGAAGATATTGGCGAGGTAGGAACCCTGGTTCGAGAAGGACGAATAACTGCGATCATTGCGTCGGAGGCTCGAGGGATCGGGAACATCTATCAGGACCTCTTAGAGCAAGACCTGAACGTGCCTGCGGATGTATCACTCATCGGCTTTGACAAGCAGGACACCCTAGTCAACGGGGTTCAGCTTTCGTACGTGCAAATGCCCAAAGAAGACATGGCGATGCGGGCGGTCTCGCTGTTGGTGGATAAGTTGGGCCAAAAAGAGTATGAAGATACCGAGCAAATGGAGTTGCCGTGTGAGTTTGTCATCGGAGACTCGCTTGCAAGTCCAAAGTGAGTCAAGGCAGATGCCGTTGTTACAGGCTGCTTCGACGGTGCCCGAACCGGTCTTTAACGCTTCGGACTAGATGTTCGTCTAATGATCGCCTTCCGACAGCGGCAAGCGCCGGCTCGCCATTTCTAGGTACGATTCGTTGCCAACTCTGCTACCGGTAGCAAAGCTGGTGCGAAGGTAAAAAGCGGCACTTGAAGGAGGTGGGGTAAAAGGGGGAGAGAACGGTGAAACGGATCTTGATTACAAGCAGAAAGAGGAGGACAAAATGAGGAAAAAATCACTTTGGATTGTAATGGCTGTGGTGCTGATGATGGCGTTCACAACGCTGGGTTTGGCCAGTTCGACGGTAATGTATTCTACGGAAACAGAAATCGAGTTCTATGATATCCCTGAGTATAACGAGTCGCCGCTGCTCAGCGAACGTGTGAATGCTGGTGAACTACCCCCTGTTGCAGATCGTCTGCCGGTTAATCCCTATGTTGTTGACCCGATTGAGAGCATAGGCCGCTATGGCGGTACTCTACGGACTGCAACAACGTCGATTGAAAGTTGGGGCGATCATGCAGCTGCCTTCGACTTTGTGGCCGGCTTAGTGAAGCCAAACGAAGGTGCCAGTGATGTTATTCCCAACTTGGCCAGCAAAGTCGAGTTCTCTGAAGATATGACAACGTTTCGGTTCTATCTCAGAGAAGGACTAAAGTGGTCCGACGGTGCTCCCGTTACCACAGCCAACGTAGCGTTCTGGTATAACGACATATTGTTGAACGAAGATTTGACCCAAGCGATTCCCATAAAGTTCCGCTCTCGCGGGGCGGCCATGGAATTCACCGTTATCGATGATCTCACCTTTGAGTTTGGCTTTGCGGATCCACAGCCGTTTTTCCTAAACTCGATCATCCACGATGCCGCCATTGTCTCACCTTCGCATTATCTTGAGCAGTTCCATGAAAATTACGTGGATGCAGATGAGATGGCAGCGATGGTTGCTGAAGCCGGGTTAGAGACTTGGTACCAGCTGTTTCTCCAGAAGAATGATGTATTGATAGGGATTCCTCGGGTCCCCGAGCGCCCGTCTTTGTTGGCATATAAGCTGACAGAAAAGACCTCTGAGCGCTTGATTTTCGAAAGAAACCCGTACTATTGGAAAGTGGATAGTGTTGGCAATCAGCTGCCATATATCGATCGCGTGACAGGATCCCTGGCTTCGGATCGAGAAGTAATTACCGGTATGATTATGTCAGGGCAGATCGATTTTGCATCACGGAATGTCGATATTCGCAACTACCCGTTGTATCGCCAGTTTGAAGAAGAAGGTAATTATCGCACATTCTTGTGGCAGACAACCATGGGCTCGGATACCAGTTATCAGTTCAACATGACCCATAACGATCCGGTGCTCAGGGAGATCTTCCAGGATCTGCGGTTCCGGCGGGCCTTGTCCTTAGCCATTGACCGAGATGAGATCAACGATGTGGTCTATTCTGGTCATGCCATACCGCGGCACGCTACAGTTCTTCCCAGCAGTCAGTACTATCGCCCCGAGTTTGGTGATGCGTACGGCTATGCAACCTATGATCCCCAAAGAGCAAGGCTGTATCTAGACGAAATGGGATTGGCCACTGACGCTCAAGGCTATCGCCTGCGTCCTGATGGTGAGCGATTGGCCTTTACCGTGGAGTTTACGGATCGTCCCTATCCGGTGGTGCCAAACCTTGAACTCGTCGTGGAATATTGGCGGGAAATCGGGGTCGATGCTCAACTGCGAGCTGTCTCTGGAGAACTGCAGTCGCAAAGAGCACCGGCGAACATGATGGACGCGACGATCTGGGCCGTCGGCTCCACGGATATGATGTTCCCCATTAGTGCTAACTTCTTCGTTCCATCTACGCCTTCGTGGGAAGAATCCCAGTGGCCGGAATGGGGCCGTTGGATCGCCAGTGACGGCGAGTTGGGCGAGGAACCGCCTGCGCTGCTCAAGGACATCAGAGCTTGGTGGGAACAGATTCTGGTCGAACCCGATCGTGACGAACGAGTTCGCTTAGGAAGCCAGATTCTCGACGAACATGCCAAGAATCTTTGGTCCATCGGGACCATCGGCTTGTCACCACGGCCTTTGATCGCTAACGCCGATTTGCGTAATGTTCCTGAACGTAATCTGTGGGCCTGGGATACCTTGACTGGAGTGCACGTCAATTTGGAACAAATGTTCTTTGATAGATAAGCAAACTTAGCGTACAATAAGAGGGAGCCTTGGGATGATCTCCCAAGGCTTCTACGCTAACTACAACGAGCCAAAGAAGGGATGCGTCGGAATGGAGAGACAACGCAGTGCGAGGTATTGCTCTATGCCTGATGGACGTCTGCCGGTGATTGACGAGGTGGATGTCATTGTTGCCGGTGGCACCATAGGTGGTATTGCAGCGGCTGTTA
>SLOZ01000473.1 GCA_007132255.1 Limnochordia bacterium
GCCTTGAAGTGGAATTTAGTTTTTCATTTTTTATTGTGGAAGTTAGTTCTTCAAAGAAGTATGATGTTTTTGGTAGCACCTCGTCAGGAGACACCCATGAACAAGAACAGGCATCTGACACGAGAAGATTCAAGTTTTCATTGGAGGGCGCCTGCAGGGCAAGGAAAACCAACGCTCCAACCCAGTTGTTCCGGCGGTTGTATTGCTGACCAAGTCGCCTAAACTTTGGGGATTCCGAAGGATCTAGCCCGGTTCTCACGAACTCCATTAAGGAAGGCTGCATTTCGATCATTGAACAGTGGTGCTTTTGACAACGGAGGCTCGTGAGAATTATGGCACAGGAATGTTTCTTAGCCCTGGACATGAAGGATATCAAGGACCAATGGGCGTATTATTTTTTGAAGGCAGCTATTGGGCCGAATCAACGGATTTTGGATATTGGCTGTAACAGGGGTGACGCTATACGCTATCTTCTGCGCCTCTACCCTGACTTAAAGGCCGTTGAAGGGATAGATCCTGATGAAGTAGCCATTCTAGAGGCGCGTCAGGCTCTAGAACAGGAGTTTGGCAATAGCGCCCGGTTTTCGGTGCAGACCGGTGATGGGACTAAACTTCCATACGCCGATAACTCCTTCGATCGGGTTTTCTGTGTAGACGTTTTGGAGTGGGTAGCGAAGCCACAATGTCTCTTAGCTGAAGCGCATCGAGTTCTCAAGCCGGGTGGACACGCGTTGGTAATCCACTCCGATTTTGACACACAGGTCTATTGGCCGGGAGACATAAACGCAGTTCGCGCCTGGGTTCATCGCTTTACAGATATCGGACCGGACGGTTGCCTTGGACGACGACTCCTAGGCCTCTGTAGATCAGCGTCTTTTTCTAGTGTTGAGCCGTTCGTCTACTGTTTAGTGAACGATGCTTTTACGGAAAACTCGTATTCCTATCAGATGGCGATGATGATGAAAGACTGGTTGATTCGGCGCGAATCGACTTGGAAAGAGCCTATCGAGCGATGGCATCAAGAATTGACCGAGGCTTCTGCTGTCGGTTCGTTCTTTTACTCGATTAATCGGAATTTGTGTTTGTGCACTAAGTGACAGGCGTTCATTCTGGGAATGCTTCGGAATGACATGGCGACGAAAATGATCTTTCAGCGAACCATAGCGTCGTTGGCGAACCATCGCTAATCGGTGTTGCTTGAGAGCTTTGATCGTTTTGGCAGTGCTAGGAACGTGTTGATTTTCCCGGTATCCCGAGCAAACTCATGCCGAACGCCTCGGTGAAAACGCTGCTAAAGCGATTTCGAGTCTCTTGCTATGAGCTCGCCAGGCCACTTTTTCAACACGTTTCTAGGACCACAGAGTTTATCCTTGCCGTTTGCCCATGGTGATCTTGTCAAGAATAGATGAGGTGACAGGCTTTTGATAGTAGATGCTTATTCCGAGCGCTATAGAGATGCGTTCCTGCAGTTTTGCCGGATTAACCGTCCTTATATGGATGACTCATACTTGTCCGAAGAAGAGCTGCGTTCATTTCAGGGCGGCTGGCAGGAACCCACGTTTTTGTTAATCGATGAGGACGAGGCCGTTATCGGGGCAGCGTCATTGATATGGAATGACTTCATGCGTCGCCAAAACCGCTCGAGGTTCCGCATTTTTGGTTGTCAAGCGGGTGATCCTGAGCACTATGCTTTGCTTTGGGAGCGGGTGATGCGTTGGACCCCGGATGAAATCACTGCACTATTCCTTTTCATTCCGCAAGAAAGCAGTGATCTTCGTAAGCGAATGGCACATTTGGGGTTCAATATAGAACGGTATTCCTTCTTGCTGGAGCGGCGTCAACAAGCGCTGTCGCCAGTGTTATGGCCTCCCGGATACGACCTTAGACAGTTCCGCCGCGGACAGGATGAGCAGGATGTAGTAGATGTGCGGAATGCAGCGTTTCGCCGTTTACAGGGGAGCTCGACGCCGATCACGACGACTTCACTCGAACGTCTTTTGGACTCGGTGGAACATCTTGCAGGAGGTATCCTCCTTTTGTACTTCAAGGATACAGCAGTGGGTGTCGTTCGGGCGTCTAGAGAGTGGCATCGCGGCTCTGATTGGCTCTACATTGGTATGCTTGCAGTGGTGCCTGAGCATCAAGGGAAGGGTCTTGGAAGAATGCTGTTGAGAGCCGCGTTGGCCACGGGTGAGTTTCACGGCCTCTTCAACTCGCTTTTGACCGTTAACGCGGAGAACAAACAAGCAGTTCGCTTGTATTTGACGGAAGGGTTCACCGTTAACAACGTTATGGAATGCTGGACATATTCGCTGGAAGATAGCTAGATTTCGAGGTGATACTCCATGAGTTCATGTTTTCGAAGACTTTATGCGGAAGCATTAGAGACTCCTTTTATTGGGTGGGACTTCTCGTATCTGGCAAGTCGAACTACGGAACAGAATCCACCATGGGACTATGGTCAGCTGGCCGTGGATGCTCTAAGGAATGCCGAAACAGCACTGGATATGGGAACTGGCGGTGGAGAGTGGCTAGCAGGTCTTGGTCGACGGCCCCCGTTCATGTGGGCCACCGAAGGCTATTCGCCAAACATACCCTTGGCGCGGCGGCGTTTGAGTGTTCTAGATGTTTGCTTGACAACCGTGAGCAATGACCAATATCTGCCGCTGCCAGCCAACAGTTTTGATGTGATATTGAATCGCCATCAGTCGTATGATGTAGGCGAGGTGTCTCGAATCTTGCGGCCGAATGGCATGTTTGTTACACAGCAGGTGGGTTCGCTGGATATGCGTGAGCTTAACGCACTTCTTGGTGATGATTCTCGCGATCAAGCGGTTTGGGACGCGGTTTTCGCTGTTTCCGAACTGGAAGCTGAAGGGTTTTCTATCCAGTGGTGTGAGGAGTCCTTTTTGCCCTTTTATTTCCATGATATCTCTGCTGTGGTATACTATTTAAAAGCGATACCTTGGCAAATTCCTTATTTCTCTTTGGTCGATCCAACCAATGTTGCGAAACTGGAGGACCTGCACAGGATACTCTGTGCCGACGGCCGATGGAGGACGCATCAACATCGGTTTGCCATCATTGCGCAGAAAACTAGCGCTTCGGCGTACGGAGGTGTTTAACAGTGATTGACTATCATATGCATTTGGAGCGAGGTCCATTTTCCATCGAATATTTGAGCAAGTTCTGGGAACGAGCCAAGGAACGAGGTATTTCGGAGATTGGTTTTACGGACCATACACACAATTTTAAGGAGTTCCGACCCACGTTCAGCCATCTTCTGCAGCCAGACATTGGCTACCAATACATGAAGGATTGGCTTGCCAAAGATTTTCACCGCAGTGTAGAGGATTATCTGGAACTGCTTCATCAGGCGCGCTCTCAAGGGATACCTGTGAAGATCGGAATTGAAGTGGACTATTTTCCCGAACAA
>SLOZ01000336.1 GCA_007132255.1 Limnochordia bacterium
CGGTCGTGGTGGCTGCAGGATTTGGTACCAAGTATCTTGGGATGAACTATGGTTTGGTGTTCAGCGCGTTTGGGTTCGGCGCCATCACTGGACTGACGGGGTCGTGGCTGCTGGATCGCACCGGGTCTTTCACCCCGGCGTTTCTCTTAGCAGGAGGGAGCACTGTGGTTGGGCTACTGCTGTTGATCTATCTGCGCAGAAAGCTTGGTGTTGTTTGAATCGCCACGCTGGCGAACGGGAGATTCGGCATGAGGCCAGCTGGAGGTTTTCGTCTGGGCAGCATAGCTTCACGCCACTTCTGTGTGGGTTTAATACAACACGGATTATCGATAGGACAATCTCGGCATGTGGTCGTCCTAGAAAATGTTGATAATGTGATCATTGGACCGCAAAACAAGAGGAGAGAAATTCCTCTACCAGGGATTTCTCCGGCCACAACGACAGAAAATCTCAGTCGGAACATAGAAAATCAACACCTTCCTAGCAGGCCTGTTTCACAGCCGGTTTCCAACGCCCAAAGCTGGCAGTTCAGCTCGGAGAAACGCCTGTTGAAAGGTGTTTCTCCGAGCTCGGTCGTTAACCACGCAGTGCTCTCTATGAAACAGACGCCCATGTCAGTGACCTGACACCATGAAATATGAAAATGGGCTCGACGAACCCTATGATGCGGTCGGCGGCAAGAGGTCATAAGCCCTTGGTGTTTAGAACCCGAGAAACAGACTGACCCCAGTAATCTGGTGCAGCGTGAATTGGTGCCCTCTTTTCCTGTAGGGAGGAGCCCGTGAGGCAGTGTATTTAAGAAGAGATTGCTGCACCGACCGCGCATTCTGCGGCCGCAGAAGGAGTGCGTCTGTACAGGCGAGCCAGCTCATAGCTGGGAAGTTACACCGTCATGCTCAACTTCATGCGGTAGGTTTGCCCAGCAACCCATACCGTCTAGTTTCCTATTGCCTTTTTCACCGCCCATTTTCGAGGCAGGTCTGTTAGATCCATGACGGCGTCCATGGATCTAGGATGGCTATTCATTGACGGCACGGGGACTATGCAACTCCGTGTCTTGTTTCGCCACATTCTCGCCTCGGATTTCTCGAAACAACGAAAAGTGTCACGTTCACAGTGACAAAGCATTCTGCAAAACACTAGCTAAACAACTGTTTCTTGAACAGGGTGCTATTCACTGCTGCACGTGAATTGACACTCTCAATTAGGGTGTCCGGGTTCGAGCTCCGGTGGCCCACTAGTCTCTAGAACGCTCGGACCACATAGATGGTCTTTTTTCGTGCGCCTATGTCACTTTGCCGACTTCGTGACAATCAGTGCAAGTGTGTAAGCAAGAATCGTGACTGCCAGAGACCTAACATTGTGGGCAACCGGGCCAAGGGCTGAGTGGAATGCCTTTGGATACCTTTGCCGCAGGCCTATCTTCGGTGTACGAACCACACTGTGAAAGGGACTCCAGTTCTTCCCGAGTGCCACTTCAAATTCCTCCGATTGCGGACATGACCGATTTCCAAAGCCTTTCTGTTTTTAGGATCCGCGAGTGTGTGGCGTTGCCTATGTCATGGCAAGTTCAGTTGTAAACAGAAAAAAAAGAATAGTTTGGAATATGGAATAAGACGCGCAAGAATGCTCACGGCTGTTATAATGGAATTCAAACGGCGGTACCGGATACTCTGTACTGCGAACCAATAGTCCGGTCATGCTGCCCAAAAGGCACTGCATACATGGGTTTGACGTGTGGATAACGGAAGTCGTTGTGGGGTGTTCTATGCCTAACAAACGGCAGCACGATGTTCAGCATTCCAGAGTGTTTGAACGAAACGGCGAAGACTGCACAGACTTTAAAGAGGCGTGTATAGGGCATTCAGCATCGCTGAACAGCGATGCTGTGCGCTCATATCCCTGCCCCTGATCACGTGCATCACCGGAGTACACCCTGCGTTTACCGCGCAATCCGAGTCCTTGTTACCTAAGGGGCAGAAATGGCATGTCGGCAAACCGGGGTGTGCTTTTTTATCAACGATGATAACCATGGTATGTATCCCACGAGCCTTTGACATCACGGTCAGAGGCACGGAGTGAGCGGAAACTCACTCAACCGTTGCGTGCCAATGCAGGACTTGCAACAACGTCGTTTTCTGGGGAGGTTGGGGGGCGAGAATCGCTTGTCTGAATGAATGTGCCTGAGTAACTTGAGGGGGCCACTACTGTGGATGAGCAAGCAGATATCATTCGGGTGTACACATTGGGGCGTTTTCATGTCTCCAGAGGTGACAACCAAATATTGGAGGTTGGCGCTGTAATGAACAAGACGTGGAGTGTGTTCAAGTTCTTACTTACGCATCGCCACACCCCAGTTCCGGGAGAACTGATCTGTGAGGCATTCTGGGCCGGCGTTCCTTTGGAAAAGGCCAGACATTCTCTGTACAATGTCATCTACCGATTACGGCTCTTGTTCGATGACGGAAACCAAGGAGATGATATTTTCCGCATTAGAGATGGACTGTTCAGTATGAAGCCCGATGCTCGGCTTTGGGTTGATGTCGATGAGTTTCAAGAGCTGTGCACCGAAGCCTATCGTTTTGCCGACAAGGATGACACCCAAGTCATGGAGTTGTTGGACAGGGCATTGGATTTATACCGGGGAGATTATCTGGCCGAGAACTACTATGATGATTGGTTGAAGAGTGCTCAAGAACGATACCGCTCACTGTATTGCAAAGCCGTACTCCAATACCTCGATGTTCTCATAGAACGTCAGGAGTTTCTTAAGGCATGTGAGATGGCTGAACGGGCGCTGACTATTGAACCGTTGAACGAAGATATCCAATTGCGGAGGGTTTCGGTGCTATCGGACATGGGCAACTTGCAGGAAGCGAAAGATGCGTACCAATCGTTCGCAGCGCTGCTTCAGAGCGAAAGCGGAGTCACGCCTCGCAGGGACTTAAGAAATCTCTACAGGGAGATTCAAACTCTATCGGGCAACCCGGCTGTGGCGGATATTGAACAAATTGAAGAGTTTCTCGATGACCAGGCAAGCGACGATCCTTTGGTGTGCGACGGTGACGTATTCGGCCAGCTCTACCAGCTGGAACGCAAGCGCCTGGAACGCGAACGCGGTCCATCATTTTTGGTCCGGGTCAATTTGACCAAGGAGGATATGATGCGGCCGTCTGGGCCGGAGCTCGAATTGGCGGCAAAGCATGCTGCCAAAGTGTTCAGCCAAGTACTGCGGAAAGGCGACGTGATCTGCAGTTGGAATGATGAACAGTTCCTGCTTCTTTTGCCGAACATTGAGAACGCTGATTTGCCGAAGGTGACGCGGCGAGTTACTCGCCAATTCCGCAGCAGTTATCCCGGAAAGGTTGTGCTGCGCATGGAAGAACGTGAACTGCAATCAGAGAGTTCGTCGCTACATTCGGCCAGATAAAG
>SLOZ01000355.1 GCA_007132255.1 Limnochordia bacterium
CCTACACCGACAAAGCAGTTGCGACCTGACACTCTCAGCACCGGGGAGACTGGAGAAGAGCGATTGGCCCTTCGCTAGCGAACCAAGGCTCCAAAACACCCCAAATCAACCGGCTTGATCGCCATCGGTATCACAATCATGTATTAGACGTCAGCGCAATTGTATCCTGCCTGGTGGATCACAAATGGCGGGAAAAAAGAAGGAGCCGCCAAAGCGGCTCCTTCCGGGGGTATACACTGCGTACGCTTGCAGGAACTACTGCAGCCAGGTCTGGACAACATCATCGTTGTCTGCAATCCACTGGTGCGCCAAGGAAAGTTCGTCCCCGGATTCTTCGCGGATCGTGTTCATCATGTTATGCAGCTGGTCCTGTGTAAGGGAGAAGTTTTCCATGAATGCCGCTACATCGGCATCAAAGCTTTCATAGAAACCACCCCGCAGGATCGTGTGGATATTTTCGGCGTCACCGTAGATCCCTTGAGGATCTTCGAGGAACTTCAGGGCATAGGAATCGAACTTCCAGTGCGGCACCCAGCCAGTCACGACGATCCACTCTTCGTCAGCCACGGCTTGACCCAATTGGATGGTCATGGCAGCATCGCTGGAGTCCATAATATTGAAGTTCAATCCGTAGGTATCCAAAGCATCGTCAGTTGCAGCCATGATGCCTGCACCGGGGTCGATACCGTAGATCAGGCCGTTGAACTCCCGAACATGATCATTCATTTCTTCGATGCTGTCGATGTCTACGTACTGCGGCACAACGAGACCAACCCGGGCACCTGTAAAGTTAGGTCCGGCATCAATCACATCATCGCCGAACGTATCCCAATACGCAGCATGTGTCAGAGGCAGCCAGGCGGCGACAATGGCATCCAAGTCACCTTGAGCAATGCCTGTCCACATAATGCCGGCATCCACGGATACAAGATCAACGTCCATATCAAAGTGACGCTCTAGAACTGCACCAACGATATGGGTCTGGCTGATCGCGCAGTCCCATTCCACATAACCTAAAGTTATGTCGGCGGCGAACGCACCACTGGACATTACAACAAACAAAGCAACAACCGTAAACATGGACAATTTGCGTTTCAAACGAAAAACTCCCTTCAAATTCTGCTGTTCTCCAACGTCGAGCGGCAGCCGACGCTGCAATCCTTAGGCATTGGTCTTGCGAACCCCTAAGCTCTGGGTTACGCGGTCCAAAAAGATTGCTAGGATAACAACGGCTAAACCGCTCTCAAACCCCATTCCAACATCTACACGCTGTACACCCCGCAGTACCATAGAACCAAGTCCGCCAGCCCCAATCATGGCCGCAATGACCACCATCGAAAGGCCGAGCATAATGGACTGGTTAATCCCAGCCATAATCGTTGGCAGAGCATGGGGAAGCTCTACTTTGAACAGTAGTTGGCTGGGTGTTACGCCAAAGGCATGTCCCGCCTCTACCAAGTCTTCCGGCACCTGTTTGATACCCAGAGCCGTTAAGCGAATCATGGGAGGCATGGAAAAGATGATCGTGGCCATAATGCCCGGCACGCGACCCAAGGAAAAGAACATCACAGCCGGAATCAGATACACAAATGCCGGCATGGTCTGCATAAAGTCAAGAATTGGTCGGACCACTTGATCAACACGGGACCGCTTGGCCACTAGAATACCCAAGGGAAGCCCCAAAATCAAGGTGATCAATTCCGCTGTTAACACCAAGGCCAGAGTTTGCACGGCATGACTCCACAAACCCATATTATGAACTAAAAAGAATCCAATCAGGGTAAAAACAGCGACACCGCGTCCAGCTAGCTTCCAGGCAGCGGCTGCAACCACCAACACAAACACCAAAAACGGGACGGCCGCCAGACCACCTTCCACGGCCATCACTGTGGAATAGACTATGTTGTCAAGCCAGTCAAAGAAAAAGCCAAAATTAGCCAACATGAAATCGACAATTGTTTCCACATAGTCACCCATGGGAATTCGGACCGTATTCATCTATACCTCACCCCTTCGGCTCAAGGCGGCAATCACTAAACTGCGAACAATGATTCCTTTGAGAACGCCGTCTTCGTCGACAACGGCCAAGGGGAACTGCGTATCTGTGCTCAATTCCAGAATCGTCTGCAGCGATTCATCGGGACCCACAACCGCAGCATCGTCCGACAGCATCTCCTCTAACGTTTTGTTTTCTTTACGAGCCTTGGCAAGATCATCGGGCAGCAAGCCACCCTGGAAACGGTTGCTTCCATCCACGGCCAGAATCGTTGTCAGACCGTGTTTTTCCATCTTGCGCAGAACCGTGTTGGCACCATCACGACCAATGCGGGCAACAGCCAGAGGTTTCTGCATTACGTTACCGGCGGTCAAAATCCGGCTGCGGTCGACGTTTTCGGTAAACTTCACCACGTATTCGTCTTCCGGGCTATTCAGGATTTCTTCCGCGGTGCCCATCTGCACGACCACACCGTCCTTCATAATGGCGATTCGGTCACCGAGACTTAACGCTTCATCCAGATCGTGGGTGATAAACACGATCGTTTTGTTCATGGTCGCCTGGAGACGCAGCAGCTCATCCTGCATATCCTTGCGGATTAGCGGATCCAAGGCACTGAACGGTTCATCCATCAACAGAATATCTGGATCAGAGGCTAAAGCCCTTGCCAAACCCACGCGCTGCTGCATACCGCCACTGAGTTGGCTGGGATATTGCTCCTCGTAACCTTCAAGGCCCACAGCCTCAATCATTTCTTGAGCTTTTTGGTAACGCTCCTCCTTGGATATACCGCGAATTTCCAGACCGAAGGCTACATTGTCTAGAATGGTGCGCGTGGGGTACAGAGCGAAGTTTTGGAATACCATACCGATCTTCTTACGCCGCAGATCACGCATCTCGGGTTTGCTCATATCCATAATCTCTTGACCGTCGATGGTAATCGATCCGCCTGTGGGTTCGTGCAGTCGATTCAAACAGCGAATCAGCGTCGATTTGCCGCTCCCAGATAGACCCATGATCACGAACATTTCTCCTTGGGCCACGGAGAAACTGACACCAGCCACACCCACTGTGAGATTGTGGCGGGCTAGAATTTCGTCTTTGCCCTTACCTTCTTTCAGCATAGCTAAACCACGCTGAGAATTTTTACCGAATATCTTAACTAAATCCCGTACCTCAATTTTCATCCCCGTTTCCTCCACCTCGTTCTCCTACCCAATCTAACTCCTTACGTATGATATCACAGGCCTGGCAGCGACCGCAAATGACACCAGGCAAGCTCAGTGCCGCTGGCATCCGCTCATCCGACCTAGGTTCTGTTCTACTCTCAATTCTGCCGATTAGCTTCTCCATGCGTTTTGTCAGATTATTTTATCCAAACCTTTGCGGCGCGGGCAGGTTCGTGAAAGACTTGTACAGGTTC
>SLOZ01000032.1 GCA_007132255.1 Limnochordia bacterium
ATGCGGCGGCCTTCCCGCAGTCCAATGTGCGTGGAGGTACTCAGCAAGCGCAGATCCTTCCAGCCTGCTTTTTCCCTGAGGACGGCGATGGCTGCATGGAACTCGCGGCGGGCCCGCAGAGTGGCCTGGGTAACGCTGTGAGGGGAGTCAAAGGCTACGTCGAATTCGTGGTTGACGGAAAACATATAGAGGCCCGGATAAGGGAGAGGGAGAACGCCAGCGGAACGGTTTTTGCTGCTGGGCTCGAAGCCCAATTCTCGCAGGAAGAAATAGAAACGGTCCTTGTGGATGTCCGCTTCGGCATCGTCTGGGATACCCATCACCACAGCCAGCATACTGGCAGGCTGCAGTTTTCCTGTTTCGGGATGGCCCGCAGCAAAGCCACATCCGGCCAAGGCAGCCAACTGGCCGCTTCCGGTGCAATCGAGGATGATCGAACCCGCAAAGGCAGTGCGACCGCCGGAGTGCTCGGTGATCACTCCGAGGATCGAGTCACCTTGAACCATGGGGGCCACGACCCGCGTGTGAAACAAAACATCCACCGACGCGCCGATTACCAATTCGTCCAAAAGGTATTTCATGGCTTCGCCGGCCAACAGAAAGTCCTCGGGGCGTTCTGGTCGCCGCTGGCGCAGACCGCCTCGATCTAACAGTGTTGACCGAATTTCCTGCATTAAGCCACCTTTGCCTTTGATATCCAGAGCAAGGGCAGCCATACCCTGTGTCCAGATGCCGCCCAAACAGCCGCCCAACTCCAACAGCAGGGTGCGGGCTCCAGCCCGGCCAGCAGAAACAGCGGCAGCCACTCCCGCCGGGCCACCACCGCAGACGATGACATCATAGGTATCTTCAATGCGTGTTTGGCGTGAGGCTTCGGTCCAAGACATGATGAGTCACTCCTTCGCCCCGCCTGTAGAGATCGGGGTCGCCTTCTGTTTCGGCAAATCCAACGCCAAGTCCTGCCAAGCCGGATTCTGAAGCATGATGCTAGTCTTCACACCTAGCGCCATCGCATTTTTGGACAGTTCTCGGTAAACGCCGAAGATCCGCAACGGCGGCGCGGACAAACCGCAGTTTCGGCAGCCACCCGGCAGCAGAAATCTTCCAAACGAAACTGCAGGGATTCTTGTTTGTGTCACCGAACACTAAGGTGGCGACTGGCTTGTGTACAGTTCAGTCCAACCAGGGGCGGTGCTGTGATTGGTTGTGATCGCAGCGGTTGGCAGGATGTGAGAACAGCACGATATCGCTGGAGATGAAACCGAACTGGCGGCTTGGAAGGCTCCATTTGGCCGACGCCGCAGTACGTACGCAGAGACGGGAGGGGTCTATTTGCATGGGCTTGGGAGAAGATACTTAAGAGCGTTGGTTGTTGTTTTGGGGATTGCTGTAATTGCTTTAGGTAGTGTGGGTGCCGCATCGGTGGGCGCTGAAAGCCAATTTCCCCAAATGGTGGCCGTGCAGGGTGGTTCCTTTGCCATGGGCGATGAATACGGCGATCTTTGGAATGGCTGCCGGCCCGTTCACACGGTGACCTTAACCTACGATTTCTTGGTGGGGACGTATCCGGTGACCTTTGCGGAGTTCGATCGTTTCACGCAGTCGACCGAGCGCAGCCCCGCCTATGACCACGGGTGGGGACGGGACGATCGCCCTGTGATCTATGTGAGCTGGTGGGATGCCATCACGTTCTGCAATTGGCTCAGTGAGCAGCAGGGTCTGCCCCTGGCCTATTCGGAAGAGGGCAAACTCCTCGATGGTGACGGACAGCTAACAGCGGATATTACACAAGTGGCGGGATATCGGCTCTTGACAGAAGCCGAGTGGGAATACGCAGCCTCAGGTGGCCAGGCAGCCCTAGACCACCAGCCGCGCTATCGCTTCGCCGGCAGCGATACCATCGATGACGTCGCATGGTACTCCGGCAACTCTGGGGAGGAGTGGGTGTTTACCGGTACCTCCCTGCGCGTGGATTACTCTCGTCACGGTGCCACGCTGTATGAAGGGAAGTCCACACAGCCGGTGGGTTTGAAGCAGCCCAACCAACTGGGCCTCTATGATATGAGCGGCAATGTGTATGAATGGTGCCACGATTATTATGCACCGTATGGCGGTGATAGCTTGGTGAATCCCATCGGTGCCGACACCGGTCACGTGCGAGTGATGCGGGGCGGCAGCTGGATCTTCGGGGCCAATGACTGCCGTGTGGCCTGCCGGATGTATCGATCACCGCACGATCGCATCTTCCGGATTGGGTTTCGGGTGGCGCGAACACAGATGGATTAACGGCAGCGGCGAGCATCGCCAAGACCGGAGATGGATAGCAAACCTCAGCAAGTCTGGGACAAAAAACCGCCAAGACCTATGAACTCGGGTCTTGGCGGTTTTTGAGTTACTGGTTTAGCGTTCTGACTACTGCTGGGCAGCGTGGGCCCCAGCAGTACGACCGGTGGCCACGATCATGGCAATGGCGGAACCACTGCCTGGGTAAACTTCACCCAAGAAGTTACCAGTGACCGAACCTGCTGCGTACAGACCAGGGATGGCACTGCCATCTTCGTGGACAACTTGTGCATTTTCATTGATGATCAGTCCACCAATACTGCCGAGATGACCCAGCAGAATCTCAAGGGCATAAAACGGCCCTGTTTGCAGTGGATTCAAGGTGCTGCCTTCACGCCAGAACAGCGTGTCTTCACCGGCTTCTGCCATGGTGTTAAATTGAGCCACTGTGGCTTCTAACTGGGCACCGTCAATATCCAACGCGGCACCCAACTGATCAAGACTATCTGCTTTGCGGACTGTGCCGGCTTCTACAGCACTAGCCACAGTGTTTTGCTGTGCCTCGGACAATCCGTCCAGGAGCGCTTGATCAAAGATCTGGTAGACCGGTCCATTTTGCTTGATCATGGCGTGGGCTTTGAGAGCATAGAAGATCGTCTCATCAATAAAGCGCTTGCCCTGCGGGTTCACCAGAATGGTATTGGGTACGGATACGGTAGGTGTTGGCCAACCGATGGCACTGAAGACCTCCGAAGTCTTTGCACCCAGATCCATAGCCATCAGCAGGCCGTCACCGGTATTACCGGGTGTGGTGATGGCTACTGCATCGGTGAAGTCAGGGGCAAAACGGCTGAACAAATCGGGATTTGCGCCAAAGCCGCCGGTGGCCAGGATGACCGAGTTGGCTCGGACGGTCTGCACAGCACCGTCGGCCAGGACGCCAACTACGCGACCGTTCTCAACTAACAGATCGGTGGCTTTTGTTTCGAAGTAGAACTGGACGCCGAGGTTCTCTGCTGCTTCCACTAGGGGACCCACTAAACCAGGGCCTCCGCCAACGGGCATGTGGAAACGCCGGGGGTCGTCAGGCGACCAACTGCCGTGAACCAGTGTATCTGTAGAGAACTCG
>SLOZ01000361.1 GCA_007132255.1 Limnochordia bacterium
AAGGTCTCTGCGTTCGGGCCGAAACTATGTGAGTGTCTTAAGGAAATAGGTTTGGCAGGCAATCGCCAAAACGCGGTTGTTATGGCCTGGTTTCAGAAGGTATGGAGAGAATAACTATGGCAAAACCAATTGCAGCAATCGTGGGTAGGCCTAATGTGGGGAAAAGTACGCTGTTTAACCGTTTGGCCAGGGAACGCATTGCCATCGTCGAAGGCGAACCTGGTGTGACCAGGGATCGTTTATACGCTGATGTGGAATGGCTGAACAAGCGATTCACCATCGTTGATACGGGCGGTATTGATACGGAAACAGACGTCATTACACGCCTCGTCAAACAACAAGCTGAAATCGCTATGACCCAGGCCGACGTCATCATCTTTGTGGTTGATGGGCGAGCTGGTTTAACCGCGTCCGATGAGGACGTAGCTGTACTTTTGCGACGGACAGCAAAACCGGTGATTCTATGTGTCAACAAAATCGAAGACGTCCGGCAGGGCGAAGAAGCCATACTGGATTTTTATCGCCTTGGCTTAGGTGAACCTATTCTGATCTCAGCCGAGCACGGACGCAATGTGGGCGACTTGCTGGATCTGGTTGTCAAGGAATTCCCTGAGATGCCCGAAGACGACGATGAACTGCAAACCAAAGTGGCTGTTGTGGGCCGTCCTAATGTGGGGAAGTCCAGCATTGTCAACCGAGTACTCGGTCAAGAACGAACCATCGTATCCGACATCGCTGGAACAACCCGCGATGCCATTGATACACCCTTTGTTCAGGGGGATCGCCGTTATCTATTCATTGATACGGCCGGTCTGCGCCGCCGCAAGAAGGTTGAGGAGCAGTTGGAGTACTACAGTGTGATTCGAACTCTCCGGGCGGTAGATCGTTCTGATGTAACCATCGCTGTGATCGATGCTGTGGAAGGTATAACAGAGCAGGATAAGAAGATCGCAGGTTACGCCCACGAAAATGGCAAAGCCATCGTTTTGGTGGTCAATAAATGGGATCTGGTCGAAAAAGAAACAAATACGATGCGTGACTTCGAGCGGGAACTTCGTCGTGAACTGCAATTCCTTGCTTACGCGCCCATTCTTTTCCTATCAGCACTAACGGGTCAGCGATTTGATAAATTATTGGATACCGTTGACATGGTAGCGGAACAGCGTGCATTGCGGATTCCAACCGGTCAGTTGAATGCATTGATTCAAGATGCTGTGACCATGACACCCACACCGTCGGATAAGGGAGTCCGTTTGCGTATTTACTATGCTGTCCAAGCGCAGGTCAATCCACCCGTGATTCTGCTTTATGTTAACCGCAAGGACTTAATGCATTTTTCCTACTCACGATACCTGGAAAACCGGCTTCGTCAAGAGTATGGGTTTGTGGGAACACCGATTATTTTGAGTGTGAAGGAGAGGTCCAAATAATGGGATTTGCCGCGATTATCTTAGGCTATCTTCTGGGCTCGATTCCATTCGGTCTGGTGATTGGAAAACTCTGGGCAAAGATTGATGTTCGTGAGTATGGCAGTGGGAACATCGGCGTTAGCAATGTCCTGCGCACAGTGGGGCCGTGGCCTTCGTTAATTGTTCTGCTGCTGGATGCCGGCAAAGGTGCGGCAGCCGTGCTCTTGGCAAGATACGTGTTCGGGTTAGACTCCGTTTGGGTCCTGCTCGCCGGTGTTGCTGCCATTGCAGGCCACAATTGGCCGTTATACCTGCAGTTCAAGGGCGGTAAAGGTGTTGCCACCACGGCTGGAGTCATTATCAGCGTTTCTCCCTTGGTTGCGCTGATAATCATGCTGATTTGGGTGATTTCACTGGTGATCAGTCGCTATATCTCGATATCCTCCATGATAGCTGCGCTGGCGCTGCCGATTCTTTTCTATGTCTTGGATTTTTCCAGTGTCTATCTCGGTCTGGCCATACTTGTGTCCTTCTTTACGATTGTGCGCCATGTTCCCAACATTCAGCGGTTGATTGCCGGGACAGAGTACAAATTTGGGCAAAAGGTAGATAGGAACTGAGCTAGCCTCGCCTGAGGGCAAACACCAAGTATGGTGACCATGATCCCCTTCATGATGTGGACTGTTCCCCTGCGTGAGGATGACGATGAAGATGCAAACCGGGGCCATCGGCGCTGGTTTTTTGGATTGAAAGAGGAGTCGATGGTATGGATCTAATTGTTCAAAAATTTGGGGGGACCTCGGTTGCTGACACAACTTGCATCCAACGCGTGGCAGGGCGAATTGTTCGCGAGACCCAACGGGGACGTTCGGTTGTGGTTGTAGTATCAGCTCAGGGCCACACCACAGACCAACTACTTCAGAAGGCCAGAGAAATCACCCCACGCCCACCACAGCGTGAATTGGACATGCTGTTGGCAACCGGTGAGCAAATGTCTGTTTCGCTTTTGGCTATGGCTGTGGATGCACTGGGAGTGCCGGTCATCTCACTGACTGGCGCCCAAGGTGGGATTTTTACCGATGAACATCACACGAAGGCGAAGATTAAGGCCATTCGGACTGAGCGCATCGCGCAGGAGTTACGGAACGGTCGCGTTGTGATTGTCGCAGGGTTCCAGGGCGTATCCTCCGAACAGGATATAACCACACTAGGCCGAGGGGGCTCGGACACCACGGCGGTGGCCTTGGCGGCATCGCTTGGCGCTAGCGTGTGCGAAATCTACACCGATGTCGAAGGAGTGTATACAGCGGATCCACGCTTGGAACCAAGGGCAAGGAAACTCTTAGAAGTTGGCTACGGAGAAATGCTGGAGATGGCAAGTTTGGGAGCCCTCGTGCTGCAGCCGCGCGCTGTTGAGGTGGCGGCTGCGTACGGCGTGCCGATTCACGTCCGGTCGAGCTTCAGTGAAGCCGAGGGCACTTGGGTCAAGGAGGATGCGAGTATGGAAAAGGAAATTTTGGTGACCGGCGTCACAGCAGATCGAGATTGTGCCAAGATTGTGTTGGTCGATGTACCGGACGACACCAGCGTTCTGCACCAAGTGTTTTCTAGGTTGGCCTCGGTGGGTGTAAATGTGGACATGATTGTACAAACCAGCAAACAACAACATACGACAGATTTGACATTTACGGTAACAGAAGATGAAGTAGAGCAAGCTTTGGATGTCATCAAAGATATACCGTCCGCTGAAGACGCAGCTATTGTATATGACATTGACGTAGCCAAGGTTTCCATCGTGGGTGCAGGCATGATGAGTAATCCCGGTGTTGCAGCGTCCATGTTTGGTTGTCTCAATGAAGCCAACATTCCCATCCAACTGGTGTCGACCTCGGAGATAAAGGTATCCTGCCTGATTCCTCGTAATCGCGTTCGAGACGCCGTTCAAGCCTGCCATCGTCAATTTCAACTGGACCAGCTGGGAACGTCGGAGTAGAA
>SLOZ01000111.1 GCA_007132255.1 Limnochordia bacterium
CGCCGTTGTAGGCGCCGGTAACGTGGCCATGGATGCCGCACGGACAGCCAAGCGCCTAGGTGCCGAGGATGTCTTCATCGTGTATCGGAGATCGCGCTCTGAAATGCCCGCACGGCATGAGGAGATCGAACATGCTGAAGAGGAAGGTATCCGTTTTGAACTGTTGACCAATCCTGTGGAAATTGTCGGAAATGAGTCGTACCAGGTATCTGGAATTAAATGTCAAAGAATGCAGCTGGGTGATCCCGATCCCAGTGGTCGAAGGCGGCCACAGCCCATTCCCGATTCGGAGTTCGTGATGGACGTGGATACGGTTGTAGTGGCGGTGGGCCAAGGACCCAACCCGGTTCTAATTCGCAGTTATCCTGAGATGGATCTTAACGCACAGGGGTATATTGACGTCGATCCGAGTACCCTAATGACCAATATGCCCGGTGTGTTTGCTGCCGGGGATATTGTGACCGGTGCGGCCACAGTAATTGCCGCCATGGGTGAAGGCCGCCGTGCGGCTAAGGCCATCGTCAGCTATTTGAGCTGAACGGACGTTTTTGTTCGTCCGTTGTGTTTAAACAGTGACCGAAACGATCATCTTGGTTGAAGCAACGCCTAGTCTCAAGGAGTGGAGTACTGACATTGGCGGACCGGTGCGATTGTGCCGGTCCGTTTGGCTACTCATAGGCAATGCCTGTTAGGCAATGCCTGTTAGGCAATGCCTGTTGGGCCGTGCACGTTAGTCGGTGCACATGAACTGCCCGTGAGCCGGTGCAATTCCGGATGCAGTAAAACACCAACTGACAAAAAGGATTTCCTCTAGGGGTATGGAGAATTAGATTCGTGGGAACTACGTTCGTGGCGAGTTGATCACGAACTGACCATTATCGTTCAAGGGAGGATCTTTCTTATGCAGATGGATGTCATAATGAAAAGAGAGCGCGGACCTGGTCTCGTTTTGGACCGTCAAGATGTGCCGACGATTGGGATCAACGATGTCTTGATCAAGGTGTTGAAAACCTCAATATGCGGTACGGATGTGCATATTTACGAGTGGGATGAATGGTCGCAGAAAACCATACCCGCCCCCATGACCATCGGCCATGAGTTTGTCGGGCAGATTGAAAAAGTAGGCAGCAATGTTCACGACTTTAAACCAGGAGATATCGTGTCGGCGGAAGGGCATGTGGTCTGTGGTCGCTGCCGTAATTGTCTAGCCGGTCGGCGCCACTTGTGCAACAAGACCAGCGGCATCGGAGTCAACCGCGCTGGAGCGTTTGCCGAGTACGTGGCTGTTCCTGTAACTAATGTCTGGCTGTGTGATCCAGCGATTCCGTTGGAGGTATTGAGTTGTTTTGATCCTCTAGGGAATGCAGTGCACACAGCTTTGGCCTTCGACGTGCTCGGTGAAGATGTCCTTATTACTGGAGCCGGCCCCATTGGGATCATGGCGACAGCTGTAGCCAAACACGCTGGCGCTCGCTATGTTGTGGTCACTGATGTCAATCCGTATCGCTTGGAACTGGCCAAGACGATGGGTGCAACCTTGACCGTGGATGTAAGACACAATAGCATCGCCGGTGCCATTACTCAACTGGGGATGCAGGAAGGGTTTGACGTGGGACTGGAGATGTCCGGTAACGGCAGGGCCTTCTCAGATATGCTCGACTCCATGTGCCATGGCGGTAAGATTGCGCTTCTGGGAATTCATCAGCCAAATACCCAGATCGACTGGAACACCGTGGTATTTAACGGCATGACGCTCAAGGGAATCTACGGACGCGAAATGTACGAAACGTGGTATAAGATGACGTCCATGATTCAGTCAGGTTTGGATATCAGCCCCGTGATCACGCACAAATTCCATTACACCGACTTCGAAAAAGGATTTGACGCGATGCGCAGTGGACAATCCGGCAAAGTCATCCTAGAATGGGATCGCTGACACCGGTTTGGTCTTGCTGGAGCTGCAGCTGCCGGCCAGCGTGCTAAATGCGCTGGGGGCACCTGGTCGTGTTGACAAGCTAAACGGAGATGATATACTAAGAACGTGTTTGGACAGCTTTAGGTCCGCTGGGGGCTGAATCTGAAGCCGCTGACACATAAGGAAGAAGGAATTGGCATTGCTCAGTCAAAAAGTCCAAAACCACCTGCAGTTATGTTCTGCCTACCAGCCCAAGCTGTCATTGCGGGAGACGGAAGTGGCAATTAAGAAGTTGAAGGACTTCTTCGAACGGGCGTTAGCTGAAGAGCTCAATTTGACGCGCGTATCAGCACCACTGTTCGTCCAGCCGGAATCGGGCCTCAACGACAATCTCAACGGTACAGAACGTCCTGTTGGTTTCTCGGTAGCTGCAATGGACCAGAACCGCTGTGAAATCGTCCATTCATTGGCCAAGTGGAAACGCTTGGCTCTGAAGCGGTATGGGTTTGCATCCGGTGAGGGTCTTTACACAGACATGAATGCCATTCGTCGCGATGAGGAACTGGATCATCTGCATTCGCTTTACGTGGATCAATGGGACTGGGAGCTGATTATCCCTCGGGAAGACCGCACACCGGAGACGCTGCGGACTATCGTGGGGGGCATTTACCGCTGTTTCGTGCGCACAGCCGAACACATCATGTCGCAGTATTCGTGTTTGGAATGCTCACTGCCCGATGAGATCACCTTCGTGACTGCCCAGGAGCTGGAGGATCGATTCCCCAAGCTCAGCCCCAAAGAGCGAGAAGATGCCATCGCTGAGGAGAAAAAAGCAGTTTTTCTGATGGAAATTGGCGGTCGCATGCGCTCGGGTCAGCGTCATGACGGCCGCGCACCGGACTACGATGATTGGAGCCTCAATGGCGATATTCTTTTTTGGTATCCAGCACTGCAGCAGGCGGTCGAGGTTTCGTCCATGGGCGTACGTGTCGACGAGAGTGCTCTGCGCCAACAGCTACAGCTGGCCAACTGTGAGAACCGCGCCGAACTGCCTTTCCACAAAGCCCTGTTAAATGGAGAACTCCCCTACACGGTGGGCGGCGGCATTGGTCAATCCAGACTTTGCATGTTTTTCCTTGAAAAAGTACACATAGGTGAAGTTCAGGCATCCGTATGGCCGCCGGAAATGGTCCAGGCCTGCGAAGGAAAGTGTATTGACCTACTTTAATACTGGGGTAATGGAGGACTGACGGTGGAAAAAACAACTGTTCGGCAAATATTCCGCGATCCAAAAAGCTATTATGACCGCAGCGTATCCCTTTCGGGATGGATTCGCACCATTCGTGACTCGAAAACGTTCGGTTTTATCGAGCTCAACGATGGGACGTTCTTCAAGAACATCCAGATCGTCATCGATGAGTCTCTGGATAACTTTGCAGACGTGGTCCGCTATACGACGGCGTCGGCCATTGCTGTGGAGGGAACA
>SLOZ01000325.1 GCA_007132255.1 Limnochordia bacterium
CTGCGTGGGCGGGGCATTGATCCCCATGATGACCCTTGGAATTCCTGGGTGTCCCATGACGGCGGTGTTGATCGGTGCGCTGTTGATTCACGGCTTGTCACCGGGACCGCGTTTGTTCGCTGATAACCCTGCCTATGTATCCTCCATTTATATCGGCTATGGGCTTGCCTTGGTTTGGATTCTCATCAATGGTATGCTCGGAGCTCGCTTGTATGCCAAGGTAATTACCATTCCCCGACATATGCTGCTGTCTTTGATCATGCTGCTGTGCATGGTGGGAGCATATTCACTGTCGCGCAACATGTTCGATGTGCTCTTGGTGGTTGTGTTTGGTGTCATCGGGTACCTTCTGCAGAAGATTGGTATTCCACCAGCTCCGATTATTCTGGGGGCAGTTTTGGGGCCGATGTTCGAACCGAATCTACGCCGGTCGCTGATTCTGTCCAATGGCAGTTTGCTTCCTTACTTCACACGTCCTCTGTGCCTCGTGATTCTGGGGATTATTTCCTTTATCTTAGCTGTCAATTTCCTGCAGAATCGTTCCACAGCAGGCGATGAAGGCGACGAGGATTAGTTGGGTTTTTGGCGAAGATGTAGGGATGAACGACAGCCGTCGAGCAGGCCTGTTTCACAGCCGGTTTCCAACGTCCAAAGCTGACAGTTCAGCTCGGAGAAACGCCTGTTGAAAGGCGTTTCGAGCTCAGTCGTTAACCACGCAGTGCTCTCTATGAAAAAGGTCTGCTAGAAGAACGCTGCTTTGGCCGAACCCCTGCGATCTGCGGGAGCCACCCTGATCAGCAAAACATTCAAGAGCGGCTGTCTTGCACCAAAACCCAATCCGTACAAGAAACTAGCCAGTAGGATCATCGGCAGTCAAAACTCTTGCTGTCACATGGCAACTCACCGAACGATTGCTTCGAATGCAGAACAGCCGATAAAAACATGATGCCGCCGCCGTCACAGACGGCTTTCCATTTCTCCATCGGCGACCAGCAGCGATTCGTTACTAGCCCGAGTTAGCCGCATCACAGCGATGCTCAGAGCAAACACAAAGATCAGTGAAACCCCGCTGAACATCATGGCCAACCAAAAGCCGAACAACTCAGCCACAAGCCCCATCAGCCACGGAATCAGCATCGCCGATAGCGATCCACTGAGAAAGATCATGGATGACGCTGTACCGGTATTGCGGGGAAACCACTCACAAGCAGCATTAACCAACAGGGGAATGGTAGCGCCGGTAAAGAGACCAGCCAAGGCCACTGAGAACGTCAACAGCAAAGGCATCTGCAAAACGAAACCCAGGGTCAGTACGATTCCACCAGCCAAGCCACCGTACGCGATAATTGGCAGTGGATCCACAGTTGCCGGCAGCCGCGAGCATCCGAAGCGGCCAAGAATAATCCCCATCCACAATGCCGATAATGCCAGGCTGGCTAAGTCTGGTGACGCACCCAAAGAGTCCTGCATGTACATGGGCAGCCACGTTACAATCCCAATTTGATGACCAACATACATGATCATAATGCCACAAAGGAGGAACATCCGGACATCCGTCAACAATGCCTTTGGCGATGGTAAGTCAACCGATGTATCGGCAGCAGGCGGCAGTGGATGACGCCACAAAATCACAGAGAATACGACCAGAACAAGAGCACAAACAACACCTAGAGCACCGAAGGCGGCAGCCCAGCTGACTCCTTGGCCCATGACCAAACGCGTCAAAAGCGGGCCCAAAAGAGCGCCCACACCAAAGATAGTATGGAGAATGTTGAGAATGGCACCCCGACGTTCAGGATACAAATCGGCAGCCAGCGCATTATTCACAACATCCACCATATGCGTGCTGGCGCCGAGAAAAAAGAACATCACCAAAAGCACTGTATACAGCGGAGCGGTCGCAATAAAAAACAGCGAGATCACGTAGATCAGAAAACTGGCAGCCACAAACATTCCTTTGTTCCAACGGTCGGCCAAGAGGCCTCCTAGCACGATGGCCAGTACACCGCCGATACTCCTGGCTGAAACCATCAAGCCACCCTCAGACAGACGCAGTCCGTACTGGGCAATGAGTTCGGGCATTAAAGGGCCAAGCATGGTCACAGACACGGCAAAACAAAGCATCAACAAGTACACGCCGGTAATCAACAGCGTCCGGGACCTACCCGTGAGACCTCCCTGCTGTCGTCTGGCTGCCGTTTGCGCGCCATTTGTCGCAGCTGCCTCTTCGTATTTCGCACTTCGTCTTTGCTGTGTCATGATTCTAACCTCCATCGCTGGTCACACGTTCGGAACTATGTGGTAAAACTGTATAGGTGAAATGTGGTTGAACTTAGTGGGTACGTCCTCCGTTTTAGAAAAACCTCTCGCCAAAACCCTGGCGGACTTGTTTCACGAAAAGCCATACGGGGCTGCGGCGAGCGTTCAGCGGCTCGAAGCGATGTTGGTCCGCTCCAAACGTTGAATATCGGACTCGAACCCCGCAGTAGGTGCCGGCCATGGCGTCTCTACATAGTTGTCTTATCTTCTGCACCGCCACGTCCGCTTCCTTCGCCTTGCGAAGAATTTTTCAGAACTGTATGTTTAGCCAATCTGGCGCTGAAGGGGTTTTCTGGAAACCGTGCCGACCGGTGACTGCACAAACACATTTCCCCTGGGTATCCAACCTTGATGGCGTTCACCTTAATGATCTTCACGGCACAAGTGGCTCGAACCGCTGGTATCCTTTTGATGAATTGCGCCGCTGCTCCACAGTCTGCGAGTCTGACTAGACGCCTAGCAGACCTGTTTCACAGAGAACAAAACCTGGTTTACGACCGAGTACGAAATGCTGGGCAGCAGGCATTTCACCGAGCGGAACAGTCAACGTTGAGCGTTGAAACCCGTCTATGCAACAGACGCCCATGTCAGTGACCTGACACCATGAGCTATGAAAACAGGCTGCCTGTTTTCGAGGCAGGCCTGCTAGAACACTAACAGCAAAGAAACCGCCAAGCAACATCCAACCGGTAGTGAATGGACAGCTCACCGATTTCCCCGACTCTCCCGATCTTCTCGATCTTCTCGATCGTCTCGATTTTGACCTGGTATCAGGGAAATATTGGAAACCAAAAGACGAGCGACGACTGCTGAATCTTTCCAAGCAGCTCCCGCTCGTCTGTCGCTTTCAATACCAAAATGTGCACAGCCTTGACAACGTCGTTAGCTCAAAAGCCGCTGCCCCAGATAGCTACATTTTCGTTACTCAAAGCTGTAAAGGTCATCACATAGGCTTTCAATCCATCATCCCACTGTTCCAGAAAGACTCCGTGATAAACCGTATCGTTGATTGTGATCGCTGCTGTGTAATCATCGACGAGTTCCCACGTACCCGCAACCGCTCCTGAGATGGTTCCATCGCCGCGAAACTCGATGTTACGCGACCGGATACTGTCACCGCCATCACGGCCAAAGGTGCGCTGAATCCGCTGTCCATGGTTGATGTACTGATAATGCCCAACTAGATCGTCGTCCGTTATCACAGTCAACCGCTCGTCCGCATAACGGTGCGGCGCCATCACAAACCAGCCCTGAGAATTGAGAAACAGCTGGTGAACACGCACACTGTGCATCTGTCCCATCCCAGGGAATCGAGTGTGGAAAATGGCAAACAGCTCACCGGTTTCTTCGTCGAAATAAACAGAGTTATGGCCAGGAGATATATAACCAATACCGGACTGAACGAATTGGAAGTTCCCTACAAGCTTCGCTCCATAGGGCTCCGCATTATCCCAATTTCGTCCATTGATGTCCAACTTCACGAATGCATCCATGCGGTTACCTGCAGGATCGACATACGGACCGTCTGGGCGCTTGGAACGGGCGACACGGATATTGTAGCCGCCGTCGGGAGCCAACGTGCCAAAGGTCACAAGCAGGTAATAGTAGCCCGTCTCCGGATGATACTGGATGAACGGTCCCTCCATAGGAGCGTGGTTACCACCAGCGATTCGTGTTCCATACCCCTGCCCAGGTTTGGGGTGGCCAGTATTCGAGTCCAGCTCAAGAATATGCATACCGCCAGCATACGAACCATAGGCCATCCAGAGGATACCATCAGCATCGAAGAATACATGCGGGTCAATCACTCCCGGATGTATGTCATCATTGAATGGCTCACCCACTTCTTCGCTAAACTCGCCGTTTTCATATTTCTTAAGCAGCATTCCTTGGTACTCATACGGACCGTCTATGGAATCGGCAATAGCCAGCGAAATATTGGAGCGAGCGGAATGCCAATGCGCAGCGCTGAAGTACATGTAAAACTGCCCGTTAAGCGCAATGACACTTTTGGCCCAAGTGCTTTCAGCATTGGGATTTGGCCATTCCAGGGCTTCCTTTAGTGCTGTTTCGGGGTTGGGAATTATTGGGTTAGCAGCATGCCAGTCCCCAGCGATCTGCTGCCACTGCATAAGGTCTGTAGATTTCGCGGCGGCCAAGTGTGAACCAAAAATGTAGAAGGTATCATCGACTTTGGTCACCATTGGATCATGGACCGACACGTTGCGAAACTCTGGTCCGTGATTGATCACAGGCTCCGCACCTGCTGCAAGCCATTGAATCGTCTCCTCAGACACCGCACCCTTGTAGATGCGTAGATCATCGATCCGACCCTGGAACGGTGTATCCCAGTAATTGACACCAATGGCGAATGACGCATCCTCGTTGGTGAACACGTCCGGGAAGTCCCGACCCCAAAAGCGCTCGCGACCATTTACATACAAACTGATTTCGCCTTCATCCACAGTAAAAACCACATGCGTCCAGCGGTCGGTTCCCATGGTCAGATGGGCCGTCGCATCGTACCAGGGATCATTGCCGGACCAGACCATTGTGGACCCACCCGGTCCCACAGGTACGACGCTGATCCACTGCTGACGATCATCGGTGGCCAGACCACCGAAGAAAGTGGTGGTGAACGCGGCAACTTCTGTGGGATTGATCCACAGGGAAACCGTATAGCTATGGTCAGTGATAAGACCATCAGGCAAACGCAGACCTGACTGGCCTGAAAGCTCCAGAGCCTCTCCACTAACACCTTCTGCAAAGGCAATGGTTCCACCGGAGTTGTAGATTCGATCTCCCGTAATCTGAGCCGCTCCGAAGTTCCCGGTAACATCCGCTAACGTGCCGTCAAAGCTGAAGTGCGCCACCAGCTGTGCCGGTTCGCCATCCAAGGGGGCAGCACCGACGTCACCAAGCCCCAAAAGCACCGCTACCACCAACAGCAAGCCTACCTTGATTCGTCGTTTCATCAAAGGTACCACCTCTTCCGTATTTTCCTCCTACCAGGTTGTTTCCAAAAAATCCCTTGTACCAGGTAGATGGTAAATTTTACCTTACCCGGCAGTTGCCGTCACTGGCAATCTTTATGCGTTACCGGAAACCTTTCCGGTAACGTTCATAGTATTCATTCTACACATTTGGATAATTCCCTGCACCATCTTCAGGAGATCGACGCCTTGAAGCCATCGTCCACAGTCCACTGCTCTAGTAGCCAATCCACCGATTGAAACGGAGAGTCGCCGCAAACCCGTTGCAGACCTGTTGATCGTTCCCAGCACAAGAACGTCAGCCAGTTCACTGCCTGAGAACTCTGATCAAAAACCGCCGCTGCTAGCTCACCCTCTCCTGCCCAGCCATGAGCTTCTGGTCATAGGATCTACGGTGCTTCCCGTGTCCGCCTGCCGCCTCCCCACATCAGGTCGTCACGGCAATCAACAGCTCATACGGAGCTAACTCCAGGATTTGGGGTAATCCCGGCGACCAAGCATCGGCCAGCGGACTGTAAACACCAGCACTTGGCTGGGACGCAGAACGAGGCGAGTGCCCACGTTCGCCTTGCACATCAAGGGTTTGGACCATCCGCACCTGTTGGTGCTGCCCGACTTCATTAAATAACATCGTCCACCGAACACCCATTTTCGTCACTGTTCGGACCCGAATGCCTGGATCGGCTTCGCTCACGGGGCTGTCTGCCCTCGTAAACCGCCGCAAAAACTGCAGACATTGCTGCTCCATACCTTCCTTACCTGCGGTCGGATCATACAACACGATACGACCTGCTTTATAAAGGGCGGTTAACGCATCCTTACCCAGATCATCGTACAGATCCTCTCCATGCAGATCAGAATCTACATCCAGATCTCCATCCTTATCTATATCCAGACTCCTATCCTCATCTAGATCCTTCTCTACATCCATACTTTTCACGATACCTTCTGCACTGGACTCACTGCCACCCCACCTCCGCAGTGGAAAACCCGCTTCCACCACCAAGACATCGTAGTGCATATCTCCAGCCCAAATACCCTGCCCATCTACCCGAGCTTCGTCTAGAAGGGTGTCTTCGTCCAAATAATTAAAGTCCACTTGATTCTCAAACAACACCTTTGCCGACCGCCACGGTAAGCCGTTGACCGAACTCAAGATCGCAACCCGACACTGGTGCTGGGAATCGGTATTCAACCAACAAAGGCGCCGACAGAAGTCTGCATGTTCTGCATAACGCGGCCACCACGGTGCATGGGGTCCCAATTGCGGAGGCCGTTCAGCTGCCCGCGGACCACGCACGGAATAGTAGAAAGCATGAGGCACTAAGAGGTTGACACCCCGGATCAGAAGCCACTTCGCCACCCAGTTCATCTCCTCCCACGTGGATGCGGGTCCGAAGCCTCCGCAGAATTCGTTGAGATTCCGGCGTCGACCTTTGTGTGCCATGATTGATGAGGTGCCCTTAGCCTGCGTGGATTGTTTTCCTGCCAACGAGGACGGCTCATCGGGGAGAACCCAACGCAGAACCACATCCTGGCCCGGAATACCGAAGTACTTAAGCGCACCAGTGTCATCCGGTTCAGCTGGGTGCCCCGTCAGGGCCAAATTGTGTTGTTCGCAGAACATCTGCAGACGGGCATAGTAGATTTCGTTGTGCAGCACGGCTATGGCGTAGGAATAGTCACTCCGATACCGTTCGGCATCTGGCTCTTCGTCGTACCAAAGCGTCAATAGGTGTGGCGTGAAGTCATAACCCAAGATGCGGCTGACATTTTCCAAAGTTTTCCTCATACCTGGTAAAACTTTTACCGGCTCTTGGCAGCGCGCCAGTTGCTGTGGCTCATCTGTGAAGATACCGAGAATAGTCGTTCCAAAGAATCTTCCCAGTCGCTGTGCGTAACGCTCATACACCAATTGCACAAAACACTCCACAGCATCCGGGTTCAAAATATCGGCGGCTAGATGAAGTTCCTCCTTACCATCTTCCAGATAGTGCAGCCCCCTTATGTAGCTTGCTGCTGGTCGCTCGATGACAGCCACACGGCCGTGGCCGTGTGTACCATTCGGAGGATGGTGGCAGACATTATGGGTGCTGGCACTGTCCAGTCTCCCATCATCCGAATTCTCAGCATCACCAGTTTGTCTCACCAAAACAGCAGCCAACACCTCATCTGTCTGCAGCAGTGGCTCTTCTTCGGGCCCCAGCTCGACCGCCGCCAAACAGCGTGCCTGCCACCGCGGATCCGCAGCCACCACCTGTCCTGCTGCCGAACCCGATGGATACATGCCTTCGTCGTACAAAATCACGGACATCCCCCGCTTTGCGGCCTCCTTCACAGCCGTTTCGCAGTAATCCAGGTACTCGTTGGACATCCAGACAAACTCCTTTGGCAGTCCGATGCGGGGATGGATCACAAAACCATGCACGCCATGACGCTGGAAGTCAGCGATCTGCCTCACAATTTCCCCGTGATCCAACGCATCATTCCAAAACCAAAATGGCATGACGCTGAACTCTTTCGGCGGATCCGCTATCGCTTCCAGGGCCGCTTCTAGACACTGCCCACTCTCCTTATCCTGCTTCATCACTGTATCACCGCCTTGTCTCACCGGATCGTTCCATGAAGAAAGCCTCACCTTGGATCACAAATCCATGCCGCTCGTACAATGATCGAGCATCGGCATTGTCTGTTCCAACATACAATCGCACCGCGTCCGCTTCTGTTTGTTCACCCAGAGCATCTACGCATTCCAGCAAGCGTGAAGCCACACCCCGGCGCCGGTGTTCCGCGGCCGTCCACAGTTCGTCAATGTAGAGTACACCGTGGGTCCAACGGCTCACCTTAGGCATAAAGACTATACTGATCCAACCCACAAACCGACCAGCGCACTGCGCAGCAAACACGAACAGATGTCCGCTGTCCAGCGCTTTCCCGGCGTCCTTATACTCCATGGATGCGCTAACTTGCTTCTCCTCCACCGTCCGCTCGCGACCCTGCTGACGCCAGAATACCATATCGGCGAACAAATGGTAGTTGTCCTCGGTCACACGTACCACCGTCACTTCACTCAGTGTCGTCACCTCGCTTTCGCAGCAAATCCCACCGCTGACCATGAACGATCCCCTGCAGACAAACCACGTCTCGGTCAGCGTCCACAGCCAAGTGTCCGCCAGGCACCGGGCAGGCCAAATGGAGCATCTCCAGTTCCCGGGGCACCTGTGGCGAAAACTGAACAGCTGTCCAACCTGGTGCTGCAGGTTTCACACCCGCAATATCTTCTACCAACACCGAAATAGGCGCACTGGCCCACGGATGGCACAGACTGGTATTCCACTTTTGCTCCTTGCCCCACGCTTCGAAACACGTAGTAGCGCCTTGGCGGAGCATATTGGCCCAAGAGTGTTCCGACCGATCGGTCAAGAGTTCGTATACCGCATCATGCCGGCCCGCCTTCGCGAGCCCCTTTAGGACGAAGTACGCCATATACACTCCACAGCGCAGTTTGCGCTGACGGAGAAACTCGCTGACGGATCTTTCATAGCCCTCAGGAACCAGCCCGAAGTAGAGGGGAAGTGCATTACTGTGCAGGGCTGCATGTTCCGATCCTTCGGCATCAACGAACCAACCCTTATCCGGTCGGAAAAACACGGTATGGAAGGCTTTCTGGAGCTGCGGCAGCTCATCGTCATACGAGAGCCCGAGGACGTCGCGAATTTCGTTAACGGCGCCCACCATCCCCAAGAAGAATGCATTTACCACATTGTGGACACCCGGACCCACGGGCCGGGTCAACGGAAAATCATAGCCGTCCCGCAGATTATCCGGCCAATCCACCAAATTCCAGGTTTCGTGCACATGATCAAGGAGGCCATCACGGCGCTGAAACCTGCGGAAATACTCCAAAACTCCCTCCGCCACCGGATACATGGTTCGCAGAAACGCCTCATCGCCACTGTGCCAGTAATACCGCAGTAGCTGTCCTGGCCACTGCAGCGAAAAATCAGCGATTTCCTGCATGAAACTGCCCGGCGCCACCGCCAACAAACCCGGCGCCACCCGCTGTGTGCGGGCAAAATCTTCGAGGCTTTTGCGGAACAGGCGCAGATCGCCAGTCAAATATAGGTGCGAATGGGCCGTGACCGTCAAATCCCCGAGATATTGGCCTTTCTCGCGAGTGGGACAGTCCAAGAACCCTTCCTGTGACCCATACTGTACGCCTCGCTTGCAGATGTTCCAGATATCTGCAATGAGGGGCTCCGAACAGCTGCACTGTGAAGAATCGGGGTCAAATGGATAGTGGCGCACCACGATTCTAATGCTCTCAAGGTCCACCGCACCATGGGGATCGAGAATCTCCGCATAGCGAAACCCCTTGTAATCGAAGTGTTCCAGAACGTCCCGCAAACCTGAAAGTGTCCAAAACTCCCGATATTGGCAGTTGCAGCGCAGCTCCCAACGCACACGCTGTTCAACACCAGCCAGCAGCTCCTCGCCGCACCGCAGTTCCACCACTTGACCGGCTTGGCCGATAGCCGCCATGGTCAGTGAACCGGTAACTTCCTCACCAACATCGACGAAAATCCGGCCATCGCCCATAACCCGTATGAGTTCCGGCTGCCGCTGTTGGACGACCACCGCCGGAGTCGGCTGCAGAAATAACTGTTGATCAAAATCCCGGTTCTCTGTGGCGAACTGCCAATCCGTGTCGTCAAAGGTCACGTCCCGCCACCCTTTGTCCAAACGACGCTCATCGATATGCTCCGGAAACTGTGTATCGTATCCGAAGGGCTGGGCCCCTTGAAAACGATCATCGCGCCGCGTCTTCCAAGTTTGGTCCGTAACTACAGCCAGTTTTTGGTCCACAAACAACTCGGCGATCCAGCCTTGACGGTTATCACCGCTGTTCCAGACTCGATTGATGAGGCCTTGGTAATAAACGTGAACGGCAATGCAGTTCTGGCCTGACTGCAGGTACTCCCGGACATCCCAGCGATTGTAGTGATAATGTTCCGGGTACCCGGGAGCCGGCCCCTGGCCCACGAATGCTCCATTTATGTAGAGCTTGTAGTAATCATCGGCGGTAATGTCTATGTGGGCCTCCGTAACCGGCTCCGATACCGTGAACACCTTCCGACCCAGCGTGTGAATGTTTTGCCTGGACTTGGGGTGTTCTGGTTCTTGGCTCTGGCACTGTTCTCTGTGAAATACATCGCTGGCTGCCAACCCAACGAATTGTTGAGCCGTCAACCACCGGGCCTGCCACCGTTTGTCCATGCGTCTACCCCTCCCCTATTGCCATGGTCGCACAAACTAAATCTTCTACTCCTTTCGCCTCGCGTTGGGATGTTTCCTATGCCGAAACAGCGGTGTCCCGATTCCGGCTCGGATAACCGGACGTCCTAGAGAACTACGGCAGCCCCGTCGAAACGGCATCCACCGCAGCTGCGGCACTCGTTGTTCAGACTCTGAGCATGTCTTCGAGATTCGCTCCAAATCAGCAGAGTGGCTTCCGACTGGCTTCTGATTGGCCCCAAATCAGCAGAGTGGCTTCCGACTGGCTTCTGATTGGCTTCTGATTGGCTTCTGATTCGCTTCTGGCGATTTTTTTCTACCAAACCCCTTGACAACTTTTGGCTTAGGCTTTATTATAGAACTATCGTTACATAACTTAAGTTATATAACGATTCGTCAGGGTCCTAACCAGACCTTTCTCCCTGTTGGGACTAGTTCTGGGAGCAGCAGCGGCCGAATGAACCCTGACGTATCAAGGACAATCATGTTCAGAACCATTCCAGCAGTCCCCGACCAGGGATCGCTGCTGGAAAATAAAGGGAGGATGCAGCATGCAAAAGGTTGTTATCATTGGTGGCGGTGTGGCAGGATTGAGTGCCGGAATCTTTGCCCAAATGAACGGTTTCAACAGCGTCATCCTGGAAAAACACCACACACCAGGCGGAGAATGTACCGGCTGGGATCGCCAGAGATATCATATTGATGGCTGTATTCACTGGTTGGTAGGTACTAAAGAAGGCACAGCCATGCACGATCTTTGGGTGACGTTAGGGGCCCTGGACGGCGTGGAATGCTACCATCCAGACTCCTTCATGACTGTCGAACAGGATGGCGTCGAGGTGAATCTCTATCGCGATCTGGACAAACTGCAATCTAGTTGGATTACCATCAGTCCTCAGGATACCGAGACGATCAACGACTTCTGCGCAACGATCCGCAAATTGCAGTCGTTCCAGATCGGTGTGGCGAAGCCCCTAGACATGATGAACATCGTGGAGAAAATTCGCTACTTTGCCTCCATGAAGGACGCCGGTGCTGTTATGCAGAAATACGGAAAAATAGCATTGACCCAATACGCAGAGCGGTTCAAACACCCTGCCCTGCGCCGCACGTTAGCAGAATTCGTCCCCGATGGCTACAGCGCATCCAGCATCTTTTTTGCCTTAGCTACATTTACCCAAGGGCAGGCGTCCATTCCCAGTGGCGGTTCTAAAGCCATGGCGCTGCGCATGGTTGATCGCTACCTGGAGTTCGGCGGGCAGATCGAAACTCGCTGTGAGATTGCCGAACTGGTCCATGAGCGCGGGCAAGTGCAGCGAGTGGTCGCCAAAGATGGCCGCTCGTTCAGCGGTGATCATTTTGTCGCTGCCTGTGATCCCAAAGTGCTGTTCCACGACCTGCTGGATGATGGCTATTCGGACAAAGCTTTCGAGATGCGCTACCAGAACCAAAAGGATTATCCTTTAGCGTCCAATATCTACATTGGTCTGGGTTATGAAGGAACGATGAATGGAATCCCGCGGACACTGCGTTTCCCTGTGGAACCCATCAAAATCCTCCAAACCAGCATCAACAACGTTCAGCTCACCCACTACGGCTATGAACCGAACTTCGCGCCGGCACGAAACACCGTGCTGACCGTGGCGATCAACCAATTCGCTGACGAATGCGACGCCTGGCTGGAACTGGCTAAACACAACGAAGCTTACAAGCATGAAAAGGCACGCATCGGCGAAGCTGTTCGTCAGAGCATTATCCAGCGATTCCCCGAAATGGCTGGTAAACTGCAGGTGCTTGATGTAGCCAGTCCGGCCACCTACAACCGTTATTGCAATGCTCACAGAGGAGCATTCATGGCCTTTCTGCCCACCACCACCGGCAAGCCCATGGCCCATAACGGTCGTATCAAGGGACTGCGCAACTTGCATCTCAGTGGACAATGGCTGCAGCCTCCAGGTGGCCTACCCGTGGCCGCGGTAACCGGTAAAGACACGATTCAGCGCATCTGCAAGGACCAACGGCGTCCATTCACGATGGGTACGAGCCATCACTGAAACGACAAAGAGCGCCCAGCCAGCTTCTGCGTTACCGCTGACGCCCATAGCTTGAATTCCCTGGAACATCGGAGTTATATGGATGAAAGAAATACAAGCAGAAAGCTGCGGATGAAGAAACTTTATCCGTTTCAGCTTCGGCATTCGGCGAGAGTTTCGCTATCCGGTGCCCCATTCTGGTTCAACGAATGTAATGAAAGGAGGCCAAGTTCCATGC